>JBBTVF010000049.1:0-2059 GCA_038063335.1 Patescibacteria group bacterium | reverse complement strand
ACATCGGCTCGAACCATATTTTAATTTTGGGGGAAGAAAATTTTTTAATCATATGAATCCAGAAAAACCAAATTTTAATCCTAAACCTCCTTCGCAAGAGCAAGGCGAACCGATTAAATCGGAAAAGGAAATTGTGTGGGATAAAAGGCGTGAAGAAGTAGATAAAATTACTGATCGACTCGGTCTTGGTATTGATGAAAAAATTAAGGAGTCGGTTGCGGCTTTTCTGGTCCATGAGTTTACTACTAGCCAGTCTTGCGAAGGACATACTGGAGAAGAAAAAAAGCATGGAGCTTCTTTTCCTTGGGTAGAAGTTTATGCTCCCGAACCGAAAGGATGGAAAGAAACAAAGGGAGAAAAGAAAAAACAGTTGGACCGAGAATGGACGATAGAAAATTTGAAGCAACAACAAAAAATGATGGATTTTTTTGCAGAATTTTATCAAGGCAGAGAAACGCCATTTGATACAAGGTTGGTCTTTGACCGCATCGGAGCTTTTGGCGGTTTCCGTGTTCAAAGTTTCGGAGCGGAAATGATGAAGTTGCTTCCACCAGAAGAACAGCTCAAAAAACTTGAGCTTTACCGGAAAGAGATGGAAGATTTTACTAATTTTTTGAAAAGTAAACATTTTTCAAAAGAATAATTTTAAGAATTTGTCGCCAAAGAAAAACTTGTCATGCCTGAGGCAGATCCGCCTCCGGCGGAAAATTGTCAGCGGTGCGGCTCCGCCGCCTTTCCGAATTTTCGCGGGGGGGGGACTTCCTCGCCCCGCCAGGGCGGGGCGAAATACGTTCGGACTAATTTAAGAATACTGCACCAGTAAGGAAATTATGCTATAATAATTATACGAATTGATCGCGAGAAAAATATCGTCTCGAACCACATTTTGTAAAAGAAAATTTTTTAATTTTACCTTCTAAAATGAAAGTAATCTTTGGAAGCGACGAAAAGACATCGCTAACAAATTTCATAAGTAAGTGGCTAAAGGATGCTGGCCACAATGTCGAAGAAGTAGGCCATCTCACCAAGGAAGAAAAGAAGTGGAAATGGGTAGATATAGGAAAAGAGGTTGGCAGTAAGGTTGCAAAAGGTGAAGCTGATTTCGGAGTTGTTTGTTGTTGGAGTGGAACTGGAGTTTGCATGGCGGCTAATCGTTTTCGAGGAGCGATGGCCGCTCTTTGTTGGGATTCTGAAACAGCAAAACTGGCTAGGAAATGGGATAATGCCAACATTCTTTGCTTGAGTCTCCGCTTTACTAGCGAAACAATAGCAAAAGAAATTTTAGAAGTGTGGCTCAGCACAAAGTTTGATGAAGAAGATTTAAATGAAGCCCACAAATTAGACAAACTATGAACAAAAGAATTTTTATAATTCATAGTTGGGATGGCTACCCTGAAGAGGGATGGTTTCCTTGGCTCAAACAAGAACTTACAGAGAAAGGTTTTCGAGTTCAAATTCCGGCAATGCCCGAACCAGCCGAGCCGAAAATCGAAGCTTGGGTTTCGCATCTTGCTAAAGTGGTTGGCGATGTTGATGAAAATACTTTTTTTGTTGGTCATAGTATTGGTTGCAAACTATTCTTCGATATTTGGAAACTTTGCACGTCGACAAAAAAGTGGGCGGCGCATTCTTTGTGGCTGGCTGGTTTACACTTATGAGCTTGAAAACTGAAGAAGAAAAAGAAATTGCTAAGCCATGGTTGGAAACTCCGATTGATTTTAAAAAAGTGAAACAACATGCTGGAAGGTTTTTTGCCATTTTTTCTGATAATGATGATGTTGTGCCGCTCGACAACAGAGAAATGTTTGAGCAGAGACTAGGAGTAAAGACAATTTTGGAACACAAGAAAGGACACTTCAGTGGAAGCGATGGAGTAAATGAACTTTCTAGTGTGTTAGAATCTATTTTGAACATAGTTCGTTAAAGAATTTGCCGCCAAAGAAAAACTTGAAATATATTGATTTCTTTAATTTTTTAAATTAAAATACTAAAATCTTTATAAATAGCTCCCATAGCTTAGTGGTAAAGCAGTTGCCTTTTAAGCAATTGATCAAGGTTC
>JBBTVF010000048.1:5453-8496 GCA_038063335.1 Patescibacteria group bacterium | reverse complement strand
TTCCCCTATTATTTTAAATCCTCATTTTATATAATTGTTTAAAGGTCGGGGTTAAAATATGCTTAATTTTATGGCTAAAAAAATAAAAAAAATTAAAAAGAATAAAGTAGTAAAGAAAGTAAAAAAGGCAGCCAAAAAAGCGGTCAAAAAGACAAATAAAATTTCTTCGTCTTCAAGAGCGAGCGGCAGAAGCGCTTCCTGCGTTTGCGTAAACGACGTTTGCAAGTGCAGAATGTGCGGATATGAATGCGTCAATGGAAAATGCGAATGCGTTTGCAGATAAAGATGTAAATCTGCTCTTAATTTTGTATAATAAATATTATGGCTTTTATAGATTGGGATAATTCATATAGCGTCGGCGTTAAAATGATTGACGGCCAGCACCAGAAACTTTTTTCGCTGATTAATAATTTCTACGACGCCAGAAAAGGAACTAACAAAGAAAATCTGGCGCCTATTGACGCCGCTTTGCAAGATTTGCTGTCTTATGTTGACTTTCATTTTAAAACCGAAGAAAAATATTTTGAAAAATTCGACTATAAAAAAACCGAAGAGCATAAAAAACAGCACAAGTTTTACGAAGACAAAATAAAAGACTTGAACGAAAGACACCAAAATGGAGAAGAAAAAATCAGCGAAGAAATAATTTCTTTTATTAAGGATTGGATTCTTAATCATATAAAAATCTCCGACAAAGAATATGGGAAGTGCTTTAACGAACACGGATTAATTTAATGCTTATTGATGACGTAAAAATCAGGGTTTCGTCGGGCAATGGCGGCAAGGGCGCCGTGGCTTTTAATAAAAATATGATGAGTTTGGGGCCGGTTGGCGGAAGCGGAGGAAACGGCGGCAGTATATTCGCAATCGGCGTGCCGGACATAAGCGCTTTAAACCAATTTCGCGCCAGAAAAGAATTTAAGGCGGAAAACGGATTTGACGGCCGCAGCCAATTCCGCGACGGGCAAGACGGGAAAGATTTAATCTTAAAATTGCCGGTGGGAACCGTAATCCACAACCTCACAACCGGAATTGACACTTCTGTTGAAAAAATAAACGAGAAAATTTTTATCGCCAAAGGCGGCTTGGGCGGTAAGGGCAATTTTCATTTTCGTTCTCCGAAAAATACCTCGCCGACAAAATTCCAACCGGGAATTTCCGGAGAAAATTTTGAATTGCGGCTTGAACTTAAGCTTATCGCCGACATTGGATTTGTGGGGCTTCCAAACGCCGGAAAATCAAGTATGCTGAACACGCTCACAAACGCGCAAAGCAAAGTGGCAAATTATCCTTTTACGACGCTTGAACCGAATTTAGGCGTTTACTATGAATTGATTCTCGCCGACATTCCGGGAATTATAGAAGGTTCTTCGAGCGGTCGCGGATTGGGAATAAAATTTCTTCGCCATATTGAACGCACGCGCATTCTTTTCCATTTTATTTCCGCCGAATCCCCCGCTCCGCTGAATGATTACAAAATAATTCGCAAAGAACTCGGCGCTTACAATAAAGAGCTTCTTGAAAAAACCGAGTATCTTTTTCTGACAAAAAGCGACCTTGTTGATGAAAAATCGCTTGCCAAAAAATTAAAAGAACTTAAAAAAATACAACCGAACGCAATCGCGGTTTCCATACTTGATTCGGGAAGTATTAAAGAAATAGAGAAAATTTTAAACGAGATCAAAGCAGGTAAAATAAAAATTTTTTCTGAAACCTAAACGGAAGCGCAGTCCCTCCGCTCGCGAGCGGAGGGACGTGAGCGGGTTGAAGAAAAATTTTTTATCTTACCCGCGCAGAAAAGATTATCTCCTCTTAAAATTAGAACGGCGCGGATAATTGTTTTTTGAAAAAGGCCGGCGCGGCGAATACGGCGCAGAAAAAGTTCCGTGCCTACCGGCAGGCAAGTTTTGCGCTGAAACTCTGGCTGGAGGAAGTTCGGGAAGCTTTGAAAGCGGCAAAGTGGAGCGAATCAATCGTTCAATTCCCCACACATCTCTTTTTTGTTCAAAAGTCGCGAAAGAAATAGCATGCCCAATTCCTCCTGCGCGTCCCGTGCGACCGATGCGGTGCACGTAATCCTCCGGACTTTGAGGAAGGTCATAATTCAAAACAAGTTCAATGCCCTTTACGTCAATGCCGCGAGCGGCAATATCGGTTGCGGCAAGAACACGATACCTGCCGTTTCTAAATCCTTCTAACGCTTCTCTTCGTTGACCAAGTGAACGATCCGAATGAATTTCGGCGGAAGTATGCCCCATAGCGCGAACGGCTGAAGCAATTTTCCTCGCGCCGTGTTTTGTTCTTGAAAAAATAAGCACCGCGCCCTTATATTCGCCCAATATTTTTTCAAGAAGCCTCGATTTATCAATGTGTTTAAGAAAAAAAAGTTCATGCGTTACTTTTTCGGCCATAGTGCCGGACGGAGCTATTTCAACGCGCGTAGGAAGTTTCATATATAACTTGGCAATTGCTAAAATATCTTGCGGCATTGTTGCGGAAAAAAGCATCGTTTGACGCTCACGAGGCACAGCTTGAAGAATACGCTTAAGTTGCGGCGCAAAACCCATATCAAGCATCCTATCCGCTTCATCAAGAACAAGCATGGAAACGGAATTAAAGGAAATATTTTTTTGTTCCAAATGGTCAATAATTCTTCCGGGCGTGCCAATAATTATTTTAGGTTTTTTTTGAAGCGCAAACATCTGGCGACGAATAGGTTCGCCGCCGACAAGAGTCGCCATTCGCAAGTGAAAATGCCCTCCAATTTTTTGAAAAGCTTCCGACACCTGAAACGCCAATTCCCGAGTAGGAAGAATAACAAGCCCTTGTTTACCGCGAAGAGCCGCTTGTATCATTGGAATCCCAAACGCAAGAGTTTTACCGGTGCCGGTTTGAGCGATTCCAACAAGGTCTTTTCCGTCAATGGCTTGCAAAATAGATTGCTCTTGAATGGGCGTGGGCGTTGTCAATTTCAATTTATCAAGAATAACCAGAATATTCGGAGCAATGCCAAGTTTATAAAATCCAGATTGATTAGTCATAA
>JBBTVF010000048.1:1337-5353 GCA_038063335.1 Patescibacteria group bacterium | reverse complement strand
TTATTATAGCAAATTTTTTATTATTATGCTATAAATTATATATAATGTCAGCGGGAATTTTTGAATTAGCAATAGTTATTTTAATCGCGGCCGTCTTGGGCATCGCCGCGAAACTTACCAAACAACCGGTTGTTCTGGCTTATTTGGCGGCCGGAGCGATAATCGGCTATTTTGGTTTTTTCAATATCGCGGACAGAGAATCATTCCGCCTTTTTTCAGATTTAGGAATAATGTTTTTGCTTTTTTTGGTCGGAATGGAAATAAATTATACTTCTCTGCGTCTAGTCGGAAGAGCATCTCTAATTATCGGCTTAGCGCAAATTATTTTTACTTTTATCGGCGGATTTTTAATCGCCAACTTTCTTTTTAATTACGGCTATCTCGCTAGCGCTTATATTTCAATCGCCCTCACTTTTTCCAGCACCATTATTATTGTCAAACTTCTTTCCGAAAAAAAGGATTTAAACAGTTTGTATGGAAAAATCAGCGTTGGCCTTCTTTTAGTGCAAGATTTTGTGGCAATTTTAATTTTGATTTTATTGGCCGGCTTCCAAACCAACGGACAAATAGAAATCAACAACATTATACTCACTGTCGCCAAGGGCATAGCTTTATTCGGCATAATGCATTATATCGGCAGAAAAATTTTCCCGCCGATTTTTAAAAAAATATCCCATTCCCAAGAACTTTTATTTCTGACAAGTTTGGCGTGGTTATTTATCACGGCCGCTGGAGTAAGCAAGCTCGGTTTTTCAATTGAAATCGGCGGTTTCCTGGCCGGACTGGCGCTTGCCAATTCCTCAGCGCATTTTCAAATAGTGAGCCGCGTCCGCTCCTTAAGAGATTTCTTTATTTTAATATTCTTCGTTATTTTGGGAGCATCTCTCCTTCTTTCCGATTTTACCAATCTTACTCGGCCAATTATAGTTTTCTCGCTTTTCGTTTTAATCGGCAATCCGCTGATAGTGCTCGCTATAATGGGAATGATGGGTTATCGCCGAAGAACAAGTTTTATGTGTGGAGTGACAATCGCCCAAATTTCCGAATTCAGTTTAATTCTAGCGGCAATGGGATTAAAAGTCGGCCATCTTACCAATAGCGCCGTTTCTTTAATTACGGCTGTCGGCATCATCACTATCACTCTTTCAACTTATATGGTGATTTACGCGGAACAAATTTTTAAACGTTTTTCCTTTTTGCTTAAATTTTTTGAAAAAAACAAATCAAAAGAAGACGGGCCGATATTCAAGGAATTCCACAAGCCGATAATTTTAATCGGCTGTCATCGCACCGGCCAAAATATCGCTTTTAATATCCCAAAAGAAGACCTCTTAATCATTGAATTTGACCCGGATGTCATCGGCCAGCTGAAAAGAATGGGATATAATTATATTTTCGGCGATATTTCCGACCCCGATATATTTGAAGCCGCCAATTTCAATACTGCCCGGCTCGTTATTTCAACCAGTCCCGATATTGAAGACAATCTTTTTCTTTTAAAAGAATTAAATGGCTTCGGCAACAGGAATGAAATAAAAGTGATTACGCGCGGCAGAACGGAAAGAGACGCGGAAATTTTATACAATAACGGCGCAGATTATGTTTTACTCCCTCATTTTACGGCCGGACAATATTTGAGCAAAACAATTGCCTTGGACCCAGAAATGAAAATTTTAGCGCAGCTTAAAGCGCAAGATATGGAAGTGATAAAAAGGCAAAATCATATCAAGCTTTAATTAATAACTGGGTTAACTTCTCTTATTCTTGGAGAATAACCAATTGTCACGGTTGTTTGGTAAGTTTTTGTTCCGTCAACAGCGCTGCAAGTTAAAGTATAAGTTGTTGTTTTTGTCGGCCTTACATCTTGCGAACCATTGCTCGGATTAACATTCCCAATCTCTTGGTCAATTGAACAAGTGTCTGCTGACGATTCTCCGTTATGGGGCGCCGGATAACGGCAATCCCAAAATAAAGTTGAAGTAGCCGGCAAAACCGGAATGTTGCTCGGGTCAGCGTAAAAAGAACAATTTGGCACCTTAATAACATTAACCGCAACCAAATCGTTGGAAGTCGCCGCTCCCGGGCCAGAACAATTCATATTATAATTATAACTGCCACGCATTATGTCATTAAATGATTGGCTTCCGGTTGGCGCCAATCCGCTCACATTCCATGAACCGGAAGCATCGCAAGAACTTTGGCAACTTTCCCAACCTAAAGTATAGTTAGCGTATTGTTCAAGCGTAAGAGGGCCGTCACTGCTATTAATCCAAACATCTGTCTGCGGACCGCAATCGCATTTAGTGGTGCAACCCGAAGAACAAATTTCGTGGTCCGGATCGCAAATGAAGCCGGAACAACTTAAACCGCTGCAAGCCCAATAAGTTCCGGAATTGCAAGCCGGAGCAAAAAACTGGCCAAGATTATTTTTGAATTCCGATAGATCTCTTAAAGCAAAAGCGGGGTTATTTGCCGAATACGCCATCTGCCATTCATTTTCGTCGATTTTTTCGGCGGAAATTTTCGCTTGTTCTAACACTTTATCAGATTCATTTTGTTCTCCCAATTTAGACAAAACAACACTCAAACCGTTTAAAAGCCATGCATTATCGGGCGCTATTTTTAATCCCTCTAAAAGCATTTCTTTGGATTTTGAATAATCCCCCGTCTCATTATAAACCCAAGCCAAATCGTTATAACCCGCCCATTCATTCGGCTGCCAAGCGATAAATTTTTTAAAATCTTCGGCTGCCGCTTGATAATCTCCGGAATAACCGTTAATAAGCCCGCGAACATAATAAGAACGTTTGTTTTCGGGGTTTAAAGAAAGTTCTGAATTAATTTCCGTTAACGCTTTGCTAAAATTATTTTTCACAAAATAAACTCTCGCCAATTGGTAATGCGCGTTTGAAAGTTTCGGCTCAATTTTCAACGCCGCTTTATACCACTTCTCCGCTTTGCCTAAATTATAATCAACGCCGCCAAAATAATCGCTTCCTTGTTTAAAAAAACTCGCGGCAATTCCCTTGCGAATATCCGCCCGAAAATAAACCACTCCGGCAATCAATAAAACGATTAAAATTATAAACAGGTTTTTATTTTTCATATAAAGGCGTAATTTTTATGTTTAGTTGTTCTTCTGTCCAGCCGAGTTGTTTAAGTAAATCTCTAAATTCAGGAACATATTTTGCTATTAGAAGCGCGCGGCGGCGGCGATAATGAAAATTATTTTCCGGTTCGTTGATATTTTTAAGAAAATTATAAAAATCCGCTTTTTTTATTTCTGAATTATTAAAACCGGAAATGACCGGCTCAATTATTGATTTAATTTTATTCACGGCGTTTTTTCCTTCAAATTCCACGATAAAAGCAGCATAATGGAAACGAACCGTTAAAATTGAATGCATTTTTGAAATATAATTGTCGCCTGTTTCATATAAATTAATCGCTTTTTGATAATTTTCTTCAATTTCTTCTTTTGTAGGACCCATAGAATAAGTATAAAGGCCGGCTAAAGCGCGAGCTCTTAAATGATAAGCTGTGCCTTGTTGCGCTTTAGATAAAATATCATTACTCATTTCATTCGCGAAATATTTATCTCCTTGCCTTAACATTTCTTTTACAATAGTAATATATTCTTTTACTGTTTCTGCTGAAAGCCGCGGATTTTTGCCTTCAATTGAAAGTAGAGCGGAACAACAATGCCATGCCCCAAGACGATAATAAACAATTGCCCTTGGATTAAATTCATTTGACCATTCATAGATTTTTTTTATTGCCAATTCAGCGTTTCCATTGGAATTTTTTAATATTTCCGCAAATTTATCGCCATCAAAAATATATTGTTTAGCAAAATTAGCGTCAACATCTCTATAATAAAAATCACCAAGCGTTCTTAGGGCGTTTGCTTTATTATTATTTGTGGCGTTTAAATCCTTAACTATTTGTTTAAGAATTAATACTGCCTTAATTCTATTATCCCCATCTTTATTTTTATAAAAATAACTATTGGCAAG
>JBBTVF010000048.1:0-1237 GCA_038063335.1 Patescibacteria group bacterium | reverse complement strand
GAATAAATATTCATTTATAATTGTTCAATTAAAAATTTAAAACGCGAGTCAATTTTGGAAAGATTTTCAATATCGTTTTTATGCGGACTGTCCGCCGTATCCCTTACTAAACGCAAAAAATCAAAAATTAAATAATTTCTTATGGAAACATCATATAACGGCTCCAATAATCTTTTAATTTCATCAGCTGGCGCCGGATTTTCCACTTTCGCCAAAAAAGTTGCGTAATGAAATCTTGCGTAAAGGGAGAAAAATTTCATTTGTCCGTCAATATCTCCTGTTGTCAAAATTAAAAGAGATTTCCGAAAATAATCTTTTATTTGGAATTTCGTGATATTTTTATTGTCATAAAAATAAAGGTTTGTCAAAATGCTGGCTTTTATTTGCAAAGCCAGCCCCATTAAGGATGGTTGTTTTAAAGAATTATACAACTTGTCCCCTTCCGCTATTTTTTCTTTTATTCTTAAAACATAATCTTCTTTTTGCTCAAAAGAAAGATTTTTATTCCTTAATAATTCATTGGAATGCCATAAACCAATCCTATAATTGGTAATCGTATGGGGAAATAATCCATTAGAAAATTCATAAAGTTTTTCATAAGCCAAATCAACATCTTTGGGATTTTCCTTAATAAATTGCTCAAAAAAATCGCCCGTAAATACATATTCTTTGCTGAAATCTTTATCAGGATAAGACTCATATCTATCGCCGATTATGCCAATGGCAAAAGCGCGGCAATAATCGCAATCGGATTTTGAAATTATTTCTTTTAAAATTTCTATCCCTTTTATAGGTTCGATAAAAAATAAGTAATCATAGCCAAGTAAAACTTTTGCATAAGATTCTTCTTTGGGATTATTTTTTTTCGAAATAAAATTCTCAATTTCTAAAATTGCTTTTGACGGATTAAAATCACCGCCGTTATGAAACCTTAATATATTTTGAAAATCTTGAGAAGACAAATTAATTCTATTTTTTTTAAATTTATAAATGCCAAAATAAGCGCCGGATAAAATTAAAATAATGAGAATAATTCCTATAATTATTTTTTTATTCATAAATTAAAATTAATTAACAACCATCACCACCACCACCATCACCACCATCACCACCATCACCACCACCAGCGCCACATCCGCCGCCACTTGTACCATCGCTTCCGCCGCTACAACAACCACCACAACCACCACAACCACAACCACAACCATCACCACCACCATCACCATCACCATCACCA
>JBBTVF010000047.1:0-6080 GCA_038063335.1 Patescibacteria group bacterium | reverse complement strand
CTAAATTATGTTCTTTTAATCGTTCAATTAAATCACTTGTGTATCCAAAATATAATTCGCCATCTTTTTTACTTTTTAATATATACACATAGAACATAATTTAAAACTCGTTATGGTGTGGGGGTTCATATTTTTACTCTCTCAAAATCCTTAAAAACGACTAGTGCAATAATTATTAAAAAAATCAGCGGATAAATCAAGATATCCACGTCTTTAAACACAATTATAGAATAATTAAAAACGGCGTGCAAGAAGGTCGCTATAACAAGACCCTTGAAAATCATCGATTTGTTTATTCGCATGGACGCATTCGCATTTCGCGACTGCGAAGCGGGAGTGAGCGCTATTCGCATACTGCCCCTTGCCCAATAATACCCGACAATGCCCGCTCCTAAGGCATGGAACAAAGTAGCGCCGGCAAACCGAATCGTCAAAATACTAAAAACTTCACCGTTTTTAAAACTACCTATTAATAAACCGTTCGAAGCGATAAATATATTTTCCAAAGCCGCGAATCCCAAAGCCACGGTAATCATGTAAATCATCGCATCAATCGGCTCATCAAAAAATTTGCTTTTATTTACGGTGGCGTAAACAACCGCGAATTTCAAAACTTCTTCAACAGCGGCTAAAACAAAAAAAGAAATAAAAGCATATTCGCCTATTTTAAAAAAATCCAGAATATCCTGGAAAAAATACTGAAAAATAACCGCCATTAAAGCGGCAACGGAACCCCAAATAAAAACTCGCGCCAACATTCCTTTCGGTTCAGGATGCGCGTCTTCTTTTAAAAAGAAAACTAACCAGATTAAAGACGGCAAAACACCGAGTAAAATCGCAAAAATCACCATTTTTCTATAATTAACATTTTATTTTCATTATTCGGTAAATTCTTCCAAATTTCTTCGGTAATGAACGGCATAAAAGGGTGAAGGAGCTTAAGGACAGTATAAAGTATGAAGTATAAAGTATTAAGTGTTTCGGTTGAACTGCTGTTTTTTGAATATTCAATATATTTATCCGCGAAATCATGCCAGATAAAATCATAAAGCGTATGAAGCGCCTGACCAAAATTATATTCATCAATGTCCTTACTGACTGATTTTTTTGTCTGTTCCAATTTTTCTAAAATTTCCCTATCTTCATTTGATAAATTTAAATTTAAAATTTCATTGGAAATTATAAATTGGAAATTGGAAATTCCGGTTCGCGATAATACGAACCGGCTGATGTTCCACAATTTATTGGCAAATTTTTTTCCGGCTGCAACATGTTCCTCGGCCCAATGAATATCCTGCCCGCCCATAGCTTGCCAAATTAAGCCGAAACGCGTGGCATCGGCTCCGTATTTTTCAATTAAAGTCATTGGATCAATTCCAGTACCCAATGACTTGGACATTCTTTTTCCTTCTTTAGTTAAAATAGTGGCGTGAATTATAACATCGCTAAACGGAATTTTGCCTGTAAATTCCAAGCCGGAAAAAACCATTCTACTAACCCAAAGATTAATAATGTCGCGCGCGGTTGATAAAACTTGTGTGGGATAAAATTCTTTCAAATCTTTACTATTTTTATCCGGCCAACCAAGAGTCGCGAACGGCCATAAAGCGGAAGAAAACCACGTATCCATTACGTCATCAACACCTTCAATTGGAATTTTGTGCCCCCACCAAATTTGCCGCGAAATACACCAATCTTTTACCTTGCTAAGCCAATCCAAATAAACTTTTTTCCATCTTTCGGGATAAAATTTTATTTTTCCGCTTTCCACGGCTTCTATGGCTAATTTCGCCAATTCATTCATTTTTACGAACCATTGAAGAGACGGCAACGGTTCAACCGTTCCTCCGCAACGATAACATTTAGCAACGCTATGAATATAATCTTCTTCTTTTTCCAATAAATTAAATTCTTTTAATTTTTCAATAACTTTTCCCCGACATTCTGAAATTTTCAATCCTTTGTAAATAGAACCCGCTAATTCGGTCATTTTTCCTTTTTCATCAATAATTTTATAAACCGGCAAATTATGTTTTTCTCCCATTTGAGCGTCATTAAAATCATGCGCCGGAGTAACTTTAACCGCGCCAGTGCCGAACTCTTTTTCCACCAAATCATCGGCAATAATAGAAATTTCCCTGTTTTGGATTGGTAATAAAACTATTTGTCCAATTAAATCTTTATATCTCTCGTCTTTAGGATTAACTGCCACAGCGGAATCGCCCAGCATAGTTTCCGGCCTCGTCGTTGCCACTGTTATATATTCCTGTTTACTGTTTACTGTTTTCTGTTTACTAATTAGATATTTAATGTAATAAAGCTTTCCTTTCTTTTCCACGTATTCCAATTCCAAATCCGACAAACTAGTTCCGCATCTTGAACACCAATTAACAATTCTTTCTCCTTGATAAATCCATCCCTTATCATAGTAATGCTTAAATGCTTCTTGAACCGCCTTACTGTAATTTTCATCCATTGTAAAAACGGCTCTTGACCAATCACAAGAAACGCCGATTTTTTTAAACTGTCCTAAAATAATTCCGCCGTATTTTTCTTTCCATTCCCAAACTTTTTCAAGAAATTTTTCCCTTCCAAGTTGATGACGCGACAATCCTTCTTTTTTTAATTGTTTTTCAACAACATTTTGCGTAGCAATGCCGGCATGGTCGGTTCCCGGAATCCAAAGCGTTTTATAACCCTGCATCCTTTTATAGCGAATCAAAATGTCTTGAATTGCCACGTTTAAAGCATGCCCCATATGAAGCGAACCGGTTACATTTGGAGGCGGAAGAACAATTGTGAATGAACCCTTGTTTGTTTTAGGCAAATTATCCGGATTAAAAAAACCGCTTTCTTCCCAAAGCTTGTAAATTTTTTCTTCCACTTCCTGCGAATTATATGGCTTATTAAATTTACCTAAATTATTCATATAATAAATTATTACACCACCTCCTGTTGATAACACTTCTCGCAGTAAACTATCTCTTTTCTATCTGGTGAATAGGTGGTTTCAAACTCATTGGGACAGGGTTCTGTTCCATGAGCATGGGTAATGGTGTTTTGATAGATATTGGGGTTGTTTGAATTATTGCCTGTTTGTCCTTGGCATTGGCATTGCCTATGCCAAAGTTTCAAGGGGTTTCTTTGTTTGAGTCTCTGGTAATGACGGCAGTTGGGGCATAATCTGGGTAAAGGAAGGTTCATTTTACGGTAGAATTCTAATTCTTGAGGGATGATTTTGAAGGCTGTGGTGCATTGCTCGTTGCATTTACCCTCATGTTCACAGCCAATAATTTTTTGAAGAATAGAATCATCTGCATCCTTAATATGGTCTGGTAAATCTTGGGCTTGAATGGTTATATTGATATTCCTTTCTTCCGGTTCTTTCCAGCTATATCCTTGTTCTATGGCTTGTTCTTTGGTTAATGGGAAGTATTCTTGAGCAATGGTCTCGTTATAGCTGAAAGGAGAGAGTTCGGGAGGGAAGAATTCTCCATATTTGTAAACTCTGCCTTTCTTGTCCACATACGGCATATTATTCATATGTTCTATGATTTTGGGGACTAATTGTTCGTATTCTTCCTTGGTGTATTGTTTATTTAATATGCAATATTGTTTTTTCTTTAATCCGACACAGCCAAATAAATCAGAATTTCCAAAACAAATATCGGCATACTGAACATCTTTATCTATCCAAGAAGTCGCGCAAAATTTGCAATTATAGGAATTATCTCCCATTGAAACTGCTTCATATACTAATTCCACGTCTCCCCATGCAAAATAATCATAAACATCTTGGGCATTATTAACCCAATAGCAAAATTTGCAGTTTCGCGCCTTCTTTATATAAAAAGATTGGAAAGTTTTTTCTGTATTTGCAATATAATCTCCTGAAAAATTCTTATTCATTTGACCGTGAAAAAACTTTCTTGGCGTCTGAAAATAAATATCTTTATAAAATTTTTCTTTAAAAAAGCTAAGCCCGCTATACCGTCCACTAATTATCTCTTCTTTCTTTTTTAGATATTCTTCCTTTGAATAGGGTTTATTGAAAATGTGATAGGATTTATTTCTTAGTCCAGAACAAGCAATACAATCTGAACAATTACGGCAATCAAAAAGAAAGATAGAATCACGGCATTGCAAACATGATTGGGAAAATGACAAATTATAACAAGATTCTATATCAAAACACTCATAACAATTTTCGCTTTTAAAAACGTAGAGATTATCAAAAGAATCCCGCGAATTATTAATATAATGGGAATAATAACAATTCCAATCATTTAAAGCCCCATAAACCAAGTAGCAATCTTTCAAATCTCCTGCGCAATTCGTGTAATCACTATTGACCAATCTAGCATCGCTTGAATTAGCTGTATGCGGTCGCGGTACTATTTTTCTTAATTTTTTTACTTGTTCAAAAAATGGTTTGGAAAAATCTAATTCTTTAGCATATGAATTGACATCCCACTTATCGGACCACCAACAACTTAAACAATACACCAGAAACTCTGTGTTATTGGGAAATATTGAAATAATCCCCTTTTTACACAAATCACATGTTCTTTTATATAAGGATCTTTCATTTCTAAATAAAAATCTCCTCTGCATCCTACACTCCGGACAAAAAGTCGGCGCCGGAACTTTGATTTTGGCGTAAAACTCAAAATCTTCCGGTTCTATAATGAAATTTTGTTTACAATTTTGGCAGGTTTTTGTTTCGGAATTCATATTTTCTATTGACTAATAATTATCTAATTGCTTCAACATATATTTCCGTTCTGTTTGGGTCGGCAAAAGTGAAACTCACCGCCGAAGACGTTGCCAAAGAAAGCAAAGAAACTTCTTTCGGGAAAATTATTTTAAAATATCTTTCTTCAAAAGCTTTTAAATTATCCAATTCCGTTTTGGAAACGCTAATTTTAATGTTGTTGGAAGTCGCCAAAAACCCGACTAACCGAATTTTTCTTAACGGATAAGCGTTTTCATTGATTATGTATCCGCTCACTTCCACTCCCCTCCCGCTATCGCCGATTTTTACCGTTTTTTCCCTGATTTGCGTTTTCGGCTTTAAAAATTTTTCATTCACCAGCCATTGGACATCCGAGAAAGAAATTTTAATCTCGCCGATATTGGAATAATTCAAATCCGTCAATTCAAATACATATTTTATTTCCGAAGCGTAAATAAAAGAACTGTTGGAAATTGTTTTTATTTTCGCTCCGCTTTTATTATAAATGTCAAAAACATAAGAAAACCGACTGGCGCCGTAATCAGTGTTGGAATTTTTAATTTGTCCCGCGAGCGCCGCTTTACCGTTGATTGAAAAATAATTGTTCCAAACTAATTGAAGAGGCAATAAAACTTTTATTTCGCAAGCCGCGCAAGGTCCGCCGCAATCAACGCCAATTTCATCTTGATTTTGTTTATTATCAAAACAAGTCGGCTCAGGTTTCAGCCAAATAAAATAAATCGCGAACAAAATCAAAAAAAGAACGGTTAAATATCCCGAGCCGTAAATAATTTGTTTGATTAAACGCTTACCCATGTAAATAGAATAACAAATAACCGAAAAATTCGCAAAATAAAAAACGCCAAAACTTTTATATGCTGGCATAGCCTACTTTCCCATCCGCCGAGGCGAAAAGTATCATCAGTTTTATGTACTTTCACTGTCCTGTTCGGAATGGGAAGGAGTGGTTCATACATAAATAAAACACCAGCAAATAAAAATCTTGGCGTAATTTTACCCAACTTATTGAATTCTGAATTTTTAGAAGAAAATCCGACTTATTAGTACTTCTCGGCTAAAATTATTGCTAACCTTACACCTAAAGCCTATCAACGTGGTAGTCTTCCACGAGTCTTGATGTCTAATCTTGGGGAAGGCTTCGCGCTTAGATGCTTTCAGCGCTTATCCCTGCCAAACATAGCTACCCGGCGCTTCACCTGGTGGCAAAGCCGGTAGACCAGAGGTTTGTTCAACCCGGTCCTCTCGTACTAGGGTCAACTTCCCTCAAACATCAACGCCTGCAACAGATAGAGACCAACCTGTCTCACGACGGTTTGAACCCAGC
>JBBTVF010000046.1:16683-20604 GCA_038063335.1 Patescibacteria group bacterium | reverse complement strand
AACCACTTCTTCATCGCACGAAAATTCAATTCCCTGTTCCTCCAAATTTTTCGCCAAAGACTTTAATTGCAATTTGGCTATTGCCGTCGTATCTTCCCTAGACAGATTTTTAAACACCACTATCTGCGAAAAACGATTTAGCAATTCCGGCCTGAAATATTCCGTCAGTTTTTTCTTCAAATCTTCACTTATTTTTTCCATCTTATCGCCAGTTTCAATCCGCTCCTTGATAAAATTGGAATTGGCGTTGGAAGTGGCGATGATAATCGTATTGGTAAAATCAACCGTTCTGCCCAAACCGTCGGTAAGCCGACCGTCGTCAAAAACCTGTAAAAACAAATTTAAAAGGTCGGGGTGAGCTTTTTCAAATTCATCAAGTAAAACCAAACTGAATGGTTTTGCCATTATCGCGTCGGTAAGGCTACCGCTGATTTTCCCGTCCGGAGTTCCGATAAATCTCATAATACTTTCTTTAGTTTGGTATTCCGACATGTCAAAACGAACCATTAAATTTTCCGAACCGAATTGTATTTTCGCCAAAATTTTTGAAAGTTCGGTTTTGCCAACGCCAGTCGGACCGACAAATAAAAACGCGGCAATCGGCCCGCCCTTGCGGCTTAATCCGCTGCGATATTCGCGCAATGCCCGGCTCACGTTTAAAACCGCCGGCTCTTGGTCAATTAAAAATTGATGAATAATATTTTCCAAATTCAACAATTTTTTCGCTTCTTCTTTACCCGCGCGACGCACCGGAATGTTTATTTTTCTCTCAACAATATCCATTACATCATCTGCTTGAAGCAATTCATCCTTGCGACTAACGGCGGATGACAAAGATTCCCTTAATAAATCCTGAGCGCTTGAAGGTAGAAGTTTTTGCCTGAAATATTTATGGCTAAGCTCAACCGCGGTTTTAATGGCGCTGAAACTGATTGTTATTTTATGTTGTTTTTCCAAAATCAAACTGTCATATGCGAGAATTTTTATGGCGTTATCTTCGCTTATTTCTTCAATGCGGATATTTTCAAAAGCGTTTGTGAAATCGCTAAGCGGTTCAATGAATTGTTTAAATTCTTTCGGATAAGTGGCGCCGATGAGCGGAAAAGCGTCGTTATTTATCACCGGCATTAAAATATCAGCCGCGTTTATTGTATCCCCCGAAGTTTTAACCAAATTATGAATATCGGGTATATAAAGAATAATGTTTCCGGAAGAAGTAATTTCTTCAACTATTTTATTAAGGCGGCTGGAAATTTCGGCGCTTGAAGCTCCGGAAACTAAATTGCCCAGTTGAAGCGAAACAAGCCTTTTATCAAAAAGCGCCTCCGGCACCTCATCTTTTATAATATAATGCGCCAAAGCCGAAATAATGGCCTCTTTACCGCTACCCGGTTCGCCTATTAACAGCGCGTTCGACTTCATAGAACGCGATAAAATATCAACTAATCGTTCATACTCTTGTTTATGACCGATTAAAAAACCCGCTTCGCCGGCGGCAGCCATATCGGTAAAATCAACGCTAAAACTATCAAGCGTCGGGGTCGGCTTAGAAGTCCAAGCCCGATTCATTACCCGATGCCTAATTTTTTTAGGATACGAGGCAAAACCGCCCAAATTTTTGGGCAAATTTCTCCAAAACCCCTTCTTAAAACGGCTGAAAATCATTGCTTTTTCCAAATCCAACGGATTAATTTCAAAAAAAGTAAAAATTTTATTCGTTTGAGAATCGTTGATTTCTCCCAAAGCCGAAAATAAATCAACCGGTTCAATAAAACGATAATTATTGGCGATGGCGACAATAAAAGCCGCTTTTGCGATTAATTCCATTTGAAACAATAATTCTTCTTTACCCCCACACCAAACAAAGTTGTGGTGTGGGGGTTTATCGATTTTATTTTTTTCCGTTTCGCTTTTAATAACCGCGTCCGCTTGCTTTTCTATTTTCTTAGCGTCAATATCCATCCGCGAAAGCCCGCTCTTGATTTCCGGAAGTTGAACAAGAAATTTCAACGCATGCAGATAAAAATTACCTCCAACTGCTGATGTTTTATCGTGCGCGGATTCTAAAATCCTGAAACTTGCGGAAGAAAAATAATGGGCCGCATTGATATTTTCAGGCAAAATGATTTCATGATTTTTCCGGCGGCTTAAACGCGGAAAATTCCTTGTTAAGCCGACAAATGATTTTTGAGCCTGCCCCAAATGAATAATTTTGTCTCCTAAAAATAACGAGGTGAAAATCCCTGCCCAGAATAATTGCCCAATATCCGAAAATAAAAAAGTAATGCCCGCGGCCGCGAGAACCGAATATGAAGAATAATAAATCAAACGAGTTAAAAAACGCGAAAAGTGACTCATTTGAAAACGCAAATCTTGAAAATATAAATTTTTAATATCCATCCCTCACTCTTCAAATATTTATTCTATTAATTTTATTTATAAAATAAAATTAATAGAATTTATTGAAAATTATTGTTAAATTTATTATCAAATAATTAATTATATTCCCTTCCTCACTTTCCTTTAATCTATATTTATTATCTTTGAAGAGTGAGGGATTATTTTGTAAATAATATAAATCGGAAATGCCAGCCAAATTAAATAAAAAACCGCCACCGTTAAAATAATAGCTGAATAAACCAAACCGCCAACCAATAATCTTTGCAATCTAAAAATAAATCCCAAGATATGACCCAAGACAGTCCTATCTTGATAGAGCGGCTGAAAAAGATAACGCCAAGTTATTTTAAAAGCGAAAAATCTGTCAATTTTTTCAAGGAATGAAACAATAAATTGACCATAAACAAAAAAACTATTAATGTACCAGTGGCGTAAAAACTCTTTAATGCGGTGAATAAAAAGATTAAAAAGATAAATAATAACCATAGCCACTAACCACTAGGGTTTAGCCACTAGTGGAATACTAAATTTTACTTCGCCTTTTTCAATGAAAGATTTAATATTTTCAATATCCGTGTCTAAAATTCTTTTCAGAGCTTCTTCCGTATTAAAAGCGTTGTGGGGCGTGATAATGACATTTGGCATATCTATTAAAACGTGGTTTGCCAAAATAGTTTTCAAATTATGCCCTTCCAAATGGCCATAAAGCAAAAATTGCCGTTCGTCTTTAATGACTCCCTCTTCTTCCAAAACATCCGCCCCATAACCGCCCAACAAGCCGTCATTTAAAGCTTTTACAATAGCTTCCGTTTCTATCAACGGGCCGCGCGCCGTATTGATAAGCAAAGCTCCTTTTTTAATTTTTAAAATATTATTGTTATTAATTAGATGATGCGTGGATTCATTATAAGGAATATGCAAACTCACCACATCCGAATTGGCCAATAACTCATCCAAAAGCACATATTTAAATCCCAATTCTTCCGCCAGTTTTTGATTCGGATAAACGTCAAAAGCCAAAACATTCATTCCGAATCCTTTGGCGATTTTCACCATAAATCTGCCGATTCTGCCGGTGCCGACAATGCCGATTGTTTTACCGTTCAAATCAAATCCCCGCAATCCCTCAAAATCAAACTGTCCTCTTTCTTTAATGCGGTCATAAGCTTCAAAAATTTTCCGACTCAAATTCAAAATCAAAGCGAAAGCGAATTCCGCCACCGTATTATCGCCGTAGCCCGGAATATAAGCCGTTGAAATTCCTTTTTCTTTGGCATAAGCCGCATCAATATGGTCAAAACCCGTGGAGCGGGCGGCAATAAGCTTAAGATTGGGAAGCGCATCAATAACATTTTTATCTATTTCCGAACCGACAAAAACGGAAATCGCGTCAAAATCTTTTTGTTCCGGAAGATTATCTTTATTAATCTTGGATTCGGAAAAAAACAATTCAACGTTTGGCAACACATTTTTTATATAATCAATTTCCCACTTTTCAATGTCAAAAAAAGCGATTTTCAT
>JBBTVF010000046.1:11830-16583 GCA_038063335.1 Patescibacteria group bacterium | reverse complement strand
AAATATCGTATGATCTTTCTCCGTATTGAGTTTTTTCAACCACCATTGGAACTAAGTTCATTTTATTTTAAAAATCTCACAATTAATAACGCCACAATATTGATAACTTTAATTAAAGGATTAATCGCCGGACCGGCCGTGTCTTTATAGGGGTCGCCAACCGTGTCGCCGGTGATGGCCGCTTTATGCGCTTCCGAACCTTTACCGCCGTGATTTCCCTCTTCAATTAGTTTTTTAGCGTTATCCCAAGCGGCGCCTCCGGAAGTCATTTTAATCGCTATAAATAATCCGGAAATAATTGAACCGATTAAGAAACCGCCCAACGCCTTGGCGCCCAATAAAAATCCAACCGCCAAAACTGCAACAATGGGAATTAATGAAGGAATAATCATTTGCCGCAAAGCGGCTTTTGTCACAATATCAACCGCCCGGCCGTATTCCGGCTTTGCGAGACCCTCCATAATGCCCTTGATTTCGCGAAATTGCCGGCGAACTTCTTCCACCACGACGCCAGCGGTTTTCCCAACCGATCGCATAGCCATTGAACTGAAAAGATAAGGCATAGCCGCGCCCAACATCAAACCGACAATAATATAAGGGTCTTGTAAATCAAATTTCACGTCTTTTATGATAGTTGTTAATTCTTCCGCATAACTGGCGAACAAAACCAAAGCCGCCAAACCCGCCGAAGCAATTGCATATCCCTTAGTCACCGCCTTAGTGGTATTCCCGACAGCATCAAGAGCATCGGTAATTTTCCGCACTTCTTTCGGCTGATTGGTCATTTCCGCAATACCGCCGGCATTGTCGGTTATAGGCCCGAAAGAATCAATGGCAATAATTATTCCGGCAGTGGAAAGCATACTTAAAGCCGCCACAGCAATGCCGTAAAGTCCGGCTAACCAAAAACTTATTAAAATTCCTCCGGTAATAACGACAATCGGCAAAAATGTTGATTCCATACCAACCGCCAATCCTATAATAATATTAGTGGCGTGTCCGGACACCGACGCTTCGGCGATGGAACGAACCGGTCGAAAATGCTTGGCAGTATAATAATCTGTTATAAAAACCATTAACAGCGTAACCGCCAAACCGATTAAAGTGCTGAAATATATTCCCAAATAATTCTGGCCAAAATAAATTTTTGTCAAAGGATAAAAAAGAATCGCCGAAATAACAACCGCGCTTATAAGTCCTTTGTAAAGAGCGCGCATAATCTTTTCCGGACCTTCTTTAGGTTTTAGTTTCACAAAAAAGCTGGCGATTATTGAAGCCAAGATAGCCATTGAAGCCAACGACAAAGCGAAAGCAACGGCATTGGAACCGATAATTAAAAATCCCAAAAGCAAAGCCGCCGTTAAAGTTACGACATAAGTTTCAAAAAGATCGGCCGCCATGCCGGCGCAATCGCCGACATTATCGCCGACATTATCGGCAATCACCGCCGGATTGCGCGGGTCGTCTTCGGGAATGCCGGCTTCAATTTTACCGACTAAATCCGCTCCCACATCCGCCGCTTTAGTGTAAATGCCGCCGCCAAGACGCGCGAAAACCGAAATCAAACTCGCGCCAAAACTCAAACTTATTAAAACGCGCAAATCATCAACCAAAAAATAAAAAATTCCCACGCTTAAAAGAGCTAACGCCACCACAAGAAATCCCGTTACCGAACCGGCTTTAAAAGCCAAAGAAAACGCGGGCGCCAAACCTTTTTTCGCGGCTTCGGTTGTTTTAACATTGGAACGGACGGCGATGCCCATTCCGATATAACCGGCTAAAGAAGAAGCGACGGCGCCGATTAAAAATCCGAGAACCGAAAGCCAGCCAAAAGCGAAATAAAGAATTATTGATAAAATAATAGCCACTATCGCAACTGCCCGCGACTGGCGGTTAAGATAAGCATTGGCACCGGAACGAATCGCGCCGGAAATTTCTTTCATTGATTCGCTGCCATCAGGCTGTTTGCGCAACCAAAAAATAATATAAACGCTGTATAAAATGGCAATTAAAGCCGGAGTGAAAATTAATGTTTTCATATTATGAAATACTAATATACGAATTCATACTAATGATACGAATGAATACTAATAAATATATTCGTATTTATTTGTATCATTCGCATACATTTGTATATTGGCATTATATTTATTTTACTCTCCATCTTTTTTAACTTCAACTGGCTTTTCTTCTGTCTCGACGGCTTCCACATCGGCAATTCCTCCTTCTAAAACTTTATCGGGGTTGGAAAGTGAACGGACGTCTATTTTCCAACCGGTTAATTTAGCGGCTAAGCGCACATTCTGTCCGCCCTTGCCGATTGCCAAACTTAACTGATCTTCGGGGACAAAAACCTTCGCTTCACGACGCGGCAAAACATCAACGCCCTTAACTTTTGCCGGAGACAAAGAAGCGGCAACAAATTTCGCCGGGTCCTCCGACCATTCAATAATGTCTATTTTTTCATTGCCAAGCTCATTCGTCACGGAAATCACGCGCATGCCTCGCTGGCCGACGCAAGCGCCAACCGGATCAACTCCCTCAACATTGGAAGCAACGGCTATTTTTGTCCGATTGCCGGCTTCCCTTGCGATTGATTTAATTTCTACCGTTTTATCATGAATTTCCGGAACTTCCAATTCAAATAATTTGCTTATAAATTTGGGATGAGAACGCGAAAGTATTAAGCCGGGCATTCTTTCTTCTTCCTGAGCCGCCAAAAGATAAAATTTCATTCTTTCATTAATTCTGTAATATTCGCCCGGAATGGTTTCATTGAAAAACATTACGCCCGTGGCGCGACCAAGGTCAACAAACACATTGCCGCGTTCAATCCGCTGAATTATACCGCTGATAATTTCGCCTTCTTTACCCTGATATTCTTTAATAACAGATTCTTTTTCCGCTTCCCTGATTTTTTGCAAAATAACTTGTTTAGCCGCCTGAGCCGCTATTCGTCCGAAATCTTCGCGTTCTTCAAGCGGAAATTCTAAATCTTCTCCGACTTGAACGTCCGATTTTATGTCTTTCGCTTCTTTAATTAAAATATGGCGCTCCGGATTATATAACGGCAAAACTTCTTCTCCCTCTTCTTTCTTTTCTTTTCTTTTTTCCTCGTCAAAAAGCACCGTGTTTTCGTCAACTACGTTTTTTATTTTCCAAAATTTAACCTCGCCCGTTTTAGAATCAAGCTTGGCTTTAATTATTTCGCCTCTTTTAGCGTATTCTTTTTTATAAGCCGCGGCGATTGAAGATTCCACCACTTCCAAAATTTTTCTCTTATCAATTCCTTTTTCTTCGGCAATCTGTTCAATCGCGCGATTAAGATTCTTTAAATCCATAATTATTTATGTTAATAAATCCGCTCATTGGCGGACTTTATTAAATACTAAGCCAAAAAAATGAGAAAGTCAATATAAAAATAAGTTTTAATATCTTTACGGCAATTATTCATTATAAAAATAAAATTTTAAATCATCTTCTGAAATATATCTTAAAGCTTGGCGATAAATGGCCTTAAGCGTTCCTTTATCCATCTCCAAATGATTTGGAATTGTTAAAGTTTGTTTTACGCCGTCTTTTTGAATCCGCGCCAATTTAATATGGCTGCCTTTTTGAGCCGCCACAATAAAATTAAAATTTAAAAATATTTTTATTAATTCTTCGCCTGAAAGATTTTTTAATTTAGGCATAAATCAAAGAATCAATTTCTAAATTAGCTAAAATAGAAGGCTGTGGAGATAAATCAAAATCAGCCAAATTTTCACCTTCCAATTGAAGATTGATGGCTTCCTTAAGATTAACGGATAATTCATCAAGAGTTTTACCTTGTGTAACTACCGGCAAATCAATACATTCGGCTATATAGTGATTATCACCCTTATAAATATGAACTTGTATGATTTTTTTCATTATTGTTATTTTACCACAGCCAAAAATTAAAAGTCAAATTCAACCTCCGCAACAATCAAGAAATCCCCTTTGTCAATAAAATTGAGAATTAACTATTGAGGTTTAACCTCAATAGGGACATTCTAACCGATTTGGGGAGAAAAGTAAAAAATTTTCATTAAGACGTCCGCAACGCTTTAATTTAACTATGGAGTAACTATGGAGGTTCAACCTCCATAGACTCCAAAGACTCGAAAGAGAAATTTTAATGAACTACCTTTAGAATATCGCCTGTTCTGTAAAATAAGAAATGAGGACATTGTAAGTCCTTAATTAAATTAATAATATAGCCAAGATTTATTGTTTTGCTTCCAAAAGTTCTATTCTCGCTTTTAATGATTCATTCTCCGCTTTTAATTCCTTTATCCCTTCTATTATCGGAGGAATCATCTGGGTGTAATCTAAACCCAAATGTCCTGCTCCATCCATAACACTGATTGCTTCTGGAAAGACTTTTTGAACTTCTTGGGCAATAAAGCCTAAATTTCGCCTATCATCGCCTATCATATTGAAACTAACACCATCAAGGGTCAGAAGCTTATCCAAAGCGCCATCAATGGGTTTAATGTTCTCTTTGAGCCGAATATCAGAAACATCAGTGATAGTGCCAGTGTATTCTATGTCTCCAGTGACATCTAATGCCACACTTGGGTCCGTCATCCCGATGCCGACGTTGCCGTTGCTGAGAATAGACATCCGCGTGCTGCCTCCGGCGCCTAATGAAAGCATACTTCCCGTTGTAAAAATGGTGCTCCGATTAACACCACCTGAAGAACCCGAAAAAATAGTCGTTTCCACCGCT
>JBBTVF010000046.1:0-11820 GCA_038063335.1 Patescibacteria group bacterium | reverse complement strand
AATTTTTAAAACGACATCATCTCCGAGAACGTGAAGCTTTGAACTCGGCGTCGTCGTCCCGATGCCGACGTTGCCGTCCTTTAGGGTTAAAACATCCAAATTATTGTTATTGATGATTAAGGTGGAATCTGTTCCGAGCTTAAATAAGGTGGAAGTGGCTGATTGGCGGGATAGTTTGAGGACAGAATCGGAAGAAGTGGAGTATATTTCCAGTTTGGCGCCGGGATATAAGGTGCCAATGCCGATATTATTATCGGAATCAGAATATAAGGTTTGACCAGCAGGGTTAGGAGGAGCGGCTGTGGGAGGATTCCAGCTGAAAACCAACCTATAAATAACCGTTAATAATAGAAGGATGGCAAAGAATAAAGACGTATAAAAGAAGGGTTTTTGGGATTGTTGTTTAAGAAAAATCTTAAACTTACGGAGTTTACTCTCTCTCTCTCTCTCTCTCGGATTGTTGGAGATTAGATTGGGGGTTTTGTTTCATAGATTTATTGTAGCATATCTTGTTTTTTATTCATATATATTAAAGCGTTGCGGACGCCTTAATATTTATAATTATATTTATTACATTACATCTGCTATCGCGGGGTTAATGTAATTTTTATAATGAAACTTGCTGGCGAATTTTTGCTGTTCGCCAAGCGGCTATTTTTTTAGGGTCGCCAGACAATAAAACTTTTGAAACTTTATATTTTTTTCCGCCAACCGGCGGATAAATAAATATCTCCGGCCTTGTGTAAACAGGCATGCCGACCCCATGCCGCTTTTCTTCCACTGATTCTTGCTTGCCCAAAACGCCGGGAATCTGGCGTGAAACGGAATCAATCAAGGTCATTGCCGGAATTTCGCCGCCAGTGAGAACGTAAGGACCCATAGACAAATTTTCAATTTTAAATTTTAAATTTTTAATTACTTTTTCCACTCTTGCATCAATGCCTTCATAACGACCGCAGATTAAAATCAAATTGTCGTATTTTTCCGCCAAATCCCGCGCCATTTTATTGTCAAACTGCTTGCCAGTGGGGGTAAATAAAATTATTTTTGATTTTTGATTTTTGATTTTTGATTTTATAAATTCAATCGCTTTAATAAGCGGTTGAATTTGTATCACCATCCCCGGTCCGCCGCCAAACGGCCTATCATCAACTTTGCGATGTTTGTCTTTCGTAAAATCCCGCAAATTATGAATTTTAATATCAATCAGTTTTTTATTTTGCGCCCGCTTCAAAATAGACTCATTTAGATATGAATCAAAAATTTTCGGAAAAATTGTGATAATGTCAAATTTCATTTATCTTTTTATAAGAATGCGCAAAATTTATTTTTTCAACCCGCTCACAAATTGATTTCAAAAAATTGTTTTGAAGAACATCCCGCAGGCGCGATAAGCTTGGTGTCGCCGCAAAGGCGACTTATCGCGCCGAGGGCGAAGAAAATTTTGCCGCTGGAGCAAAATTATTCTGTTTCTGAAAAATAATTTTCTGAAATAAATCTTGCACTTCCGTTTAAATTTTAAAAATAAATTTTGCACATTCTTAATTTATTATAACCAAAAATCCCGCTATTATAAAGCGGGATTTTTTTATTTTACTGAATTTTGCCGTCCGCGGATCTGTCAAATGACGGCCTCATTCCCCTCGTTGAACCTTCCGGTTCAATAATCTTCAAATTGACGCGGGCATTGTTCTTGATGCCGACGATTTTAAGAAGTGAGCGAATGGATTGCGCAGTGGCTCCTCCTTTGCCGATAATTTGCGCCATATCCGTAGGATTGACTTTAAGAGTTAAAAGAACTCCCATCTCATCAACTTTGCGCTCCACTTTTACCTCATCCGGATGGTCAACTATTGATTGTATGAGAAATTCAAGGAATTTCTGGTCTTTTGCTTCCATGCTATTAAATTTCTTTCTTTATTTCTTTTTTTTCGACCTTTCTTAAACATCCTGAAAATTTTTAAACCTATTTAGCCTCTTCTATTTTTTTCTTCTTTTTATGGACAGCTATTTTTTTACCCTCTATCGCGCCCGCTTTTACCAATAAATTATAAATGCTGGCTGTCGGCTGAGCGCCGGTTTTTAAACGATATGCTATTCTTTCTTTTTTAATTTCAAATTTTTTTGAAATAGGGTCGTACCAACCCAAATCCTCAACGCAATCCCCGCCCATTTTTGAGCGTTTTTCAGCCACAATAATCCGATAACTCGGCTGATGCTTTTTCCCTATTCTTTTGAATTTAATAGCTAACATAATTTAAGTTTTAGTTTATAGATTTTAGATTTTAGTGTCAAGTTTCAACGACAACAACTTTGATGTGCCGTCGTCGTTCATCGTAATGCCGTATAAAACGTCCGCCGCTTCCATTACCGCCCGATTATGAGTAACGATAATAAATTGCGTGTCTCCGGAAAAATCTTTAACAAGATTAGCGAACATTTGGGAATTTTTTTCGTCAAGTGGCGCGTCAATTTCATCCAAAACCAAAAACGGCGGCGGACTGACGGAAATTAAAGCGAAAAGCGCGGCAATGGAAACCAAACTTTTTTCTCCGCCGGAAAGCATCTCCACTCCCGTATTTTTTTTACCGGGCAGATTCAAATCTATTTCAACGCCAATTTTTTCCTCCTGCTCTGTTTCGTCTTCGTCATTATTATCATTTTCGTTTTCATCGTTATTTTTGATTTTTGATATTTGATTTTTAATTTTTAGTTTGGCATGCCCTCCCTTGAACATTAATCTGAAAAAATAATCAAACTTTTCATTGATTGACTTAAAAGCGCCTAAAAATTCATCATGGATTTTTTCTTTTAAGCTTTTAATCAAAATTTTCAAATCCTCGGATGCTTTTTCCAAATCGCTTATTTGAAAAGACAAAAAATTATAATGCTTTTCCGTTTCTTCGGCTTCTTTTATTAATAATTGGTCTATTTCACCGATACTCGCCAATTCGCCCCTTAGCCGAAGCATTTTCCGCTCTGTTTCAAATATATCCGCGCTTATCCGCGTTAAATCTACGTTTATCCGCGCATCGGCGAATTCGCCAATGAAACGACCAATTTGTTCCAATTGATTCTTCAAATCCCGCGATTTCATATCAAGTTTTTCTCGCTCAAAAATCATCTGCTGTTTTTTATTTTCCAGCAATCTTATTTCGTCGCGTTTGGCATCCATCACTTCAAACGCCTTCTGAAATTGCTTGTTAAAATCCTGCAAGCCGGCGGCAATCTCCGTTTCCGTTTTTTCAACCTGTTTTAAATCATTCTCAATTAAAGCGACCTCCTTAAGCAAATCGTTCTTAATTTTATTAAAATCCTCCAGCTCTTTATTTTTTAATAAATCTTTACTATTGACGTCGGACGTCGATAAAGCCAAGGATGCATCTATTTTTTCAATAATTTTTTTAATTGCCGCGATAATTTCTTCCGGTCGTTCAAAAACCAATTTTTCAAGAGAATTTTTCGTTTCTTTAATTAGTCCGACCAATTCACCATCGCTAAAAACTCTTTCTTCCTTTTTTTCTTCAATCTGGCTTAAAATTTCCGCTTTTGCTTCCAAACGGCTTAATTCTTTCTGGATTTTGAGATGCTTATCGGATAATTCCCTTTTACGAATTTTAATCAAATCAAAATCCCCGCTTTCCGACTTTTCTTCCAATTTTTTAACTTCATTTTCCAAAACTTTCAATTCAGAAT
The DNA here is from genome assembly GCA_038063335.1 of Patescibacteria group bacterium. GTDB lineage: Bacteria > Patescibacteriota > Minisyncoccia > UBA6257 > UBA9933 > JAJYWO01. The sequence goes on along the minus strand of JBBTVF010000046.1, from coordinate 8,124 downwards.
TTTTTTCAACAATAACTTCGGCTATTTTTTTCAACTCCGGTTCCAATTCCCGCCTGTCCTTTTCTATTTCGCCAAATTTGAAAGAAAAATATCCGTCTTCCAGATTTTTCAATTCAGCTTCCAGTTGCGCCCGCTTTTCCCATTTTGAAGTCTGACGTTTCAGCATCCGCAGACGCGGCAAAACTTCTCCGACCATCGCTTTCACTTTTTCAAGATTAATATTTGTATTGTTCAGTTTTCTTTCGGCATCGGATTTTTTAATCTGAAATTCTCGAAGCCCGAGCACTTCCTCTATTATTATTCTTCTTTCTTCCGGAGAAACCCTAACAAATAAGTCGCTTGAACCCTGATTTATTATCGTCAATCCCTTAGTGCCGAGTCGCGCTTTGGCAAAAAAATCAACAATATCCTTAAGTCGAACTTCCGATTTATTAAGAAAATACTGGGAAATTCCGTCTCGCGCCACTCGCCGGACAATGGAAATCTCCTCAAATTCATCTCCGCCAAACTTGGAATTATTGTCAAAATTGAGCGAAACTTGCGCCATTCCCGCCCGACTTTTTTTCGACGTGCCGACAAAAATCAAATTTTCAATTTTATCGCCACGTAAATTTTTAGCTTCTCGCTCGCCCAAAAGCCAACGAATCGCGTCTATAATATTACTTTTTCCGCTTCCGTTCGGACCGACAATCGCCGTAATTCCTTTGGGAAATTCCAAAACCGCCTTTGAAGCGAAAGATTTAAATCCGTTAAGTTCCAATGATTTAAGAAACATATTTCAAAGCATTCTTCGCCGCTTCCACTTCAGCTTCCTGTTTTGATGAACCTTCGCCTTGCGCCATCAACTTATCGCCGCAATAAACGCCGACTGTAAAAATTTTGGCGTGATCCGGCCCTTCTTCAGACAAAACTTCATAAATGGGCGTAATCTTTAATTTCTCTTGAATTATTTCCTGAAACAAACTTTTCGGGTCTTCATAAAGCTTGTTCTTCATTACCTCGTCAAGATGATTGATAACTGTTTTTTCAATAAAATTTTTCGTTATCGCGTATCCGGCGTCAAGATAAATCGCGCCCAAAAGCGCTTCAAAAGCATTCGCCAAAATAACTTCTCGCGCCTTACCTGTATCTTTCATTTCTCCGCGCGAAAGCAAAATAAAATCATCTAATTCAATTTCTTTGGCGACAATCGCAAGCATCTGATAATTAACCAAGGCCGCCCGAATGCTCGTGAGGTCTCCTTCCGGCAAATCCGGAAATCTGTTAAAAAGCCCTTCTGTCGCCGCCAATTCCAAAACCGCATCCCCCAAGAATTCCAGACGCTCATTATGAGGTACTCCCCATTTGGGATTTTCATTCAAATAAGAACGATGAGTTAAAGATTCTTTGAGAAAATCTTTATTTTTAAAAACAACTCCGATTTTTTTTTCTAATTGAGATAAAACCAATTTACATAAGTAATTAGTAAACAGTAATCAGTAAACAGGGTAAAAATTCCCTAGTTACTAGTTACTAATTACTAGTTATTTGCTTATATACCGTCCCCAATACTCCGTTTATAAATTTTGATGAATTGAGACCGCTGTAATTTTTCGCCAATTCTATTGCTTCGTTTATCGCCACTTTTTCCGGAACTTCTTTTTTATCCGCGTATAAAAGTTCGTAAAGCCCTATGCGTAAAACATTTCTGTCAACTATGGAAATTTGGTTTAACGGCCATTCCGGCGCGGCTTTTTCAATAATTTTATCAAGAGCGTTTAAGTGTTCAACAACGCCTTTAATAATTCGCCAGGCGAAATCCGGTTCATCAACGCCACTGCCGAATTCATTAAGATTTCGTTCAACGATTTTATTCAAATCCTCTTTTTTATTGTAAAAATCCCACTCATAAAGAGATTGAAGAACGATACTTCTTATTAAGTGCCGAGTGGCCATTATTTTTTAACTTTCAACTTTGGGGCTTTTACAATCTTACCTTTATAGCTTCCGCATGATGAACAGATTTTATGCGGCCGGTTTGGCGCCTGACAATTTTGACATGCAAAAATTTGGCTCGGTTTCAAAGCTAAGTGCGACCGCCTGCGGCCGACTTTTGATTTTGTATGATGTTTTACCGGTACGCCACCCATAATTTTAGTTACTAGCCACTAAGATTTAATTATTTAATTATACACATTGGCTAATTATTATTTAGTATTGAAAATTTTTCATAAAAAGTCAACAGATTTTGTTTAATTTTTCTCGTGTTCCCATGCCCTATCAGCCCTATATACGATTGGATGGTTTCCACCTTGCCTCCGTTTTTGGCAATATTTCTAAACATTTTTCTTTTTGTGGCGGTTCTTAAAATCCGGTGGTCAGCAAAATTGACCCAGCCGAGGAAGTCGACGCCGGACGCCAAGGTTTTTATGGAAATTTTGTCGGGGTGAAGTTCAAGCTTAAGTTCTTTGTTCAGAAATTCTCTGATAAGCGGAACATATTTTGTTAAATGCTCACGATTTTCCGAAAAAATAACAAAATCGTCGCAATATCTGATGTAATGTTTTTCTTTCAGTTTGTGCTTGATAAATTGGTCAAATTTGTCCATATAGATATTTACAAAAAGCTGGCTCGTAAGGTTGCCAAGTGGAAGTCCGACGCCTTTTCGCACCGACTAAAAACTTTCAATAATATTTTCAAGAAGTTTAATTATGTTTTCGTCTTCAATATGTTCGCGCAGGATGTTAAGTAAAATATCATGGTCAATGTTGGCAAAAAACTTCCTGATGTCGCATTTCAAAATCCAGCAGGTTTTTGTGTTGTTGCGACTTACTTTGTAAGCGAAGTCACAGAATCTGTTAATCGCTTTGTGCGTTCCTTTGTTCAGCCGGCAGGAAAAGGAATCGGCTATAAATGTTTTGTCAAAGAACGGATAAAGTTTCCGGTAAATGACATGGTGCAATAATCTATCCCGCACACTGGCTTTGTGGATATCTCTCGGCTTGGGGTCATTTATTTTGAACGCCTCGTACCCGCCGTGGGTATATGTTTGATTGGTTAGGTCGCTGTGGAGGGAGAGGATGTTGTCCATGAGGTTAAATTGGAATTCCTGCACATCTTTCCTGTTTTTCTTACCCTTCAAAAATTCCTCCCATGCCGAAAGGAGATTTCCAACGGAAATAATTTCTTCGTATTTTATTTTGAATTTGTTTATCATGAGCGTATTATTAGTATATGAAAAATTTCACAGATACCCCCCCCGACATTTTACCGGTTATATTAAGAGAAAAAGAACTTTATCATTTTTGATTAGCACTGCATCGGAATTTTCCGAAAACGGAACGCTACGGCTTGGGACGAAAAATTGACCAGTTGTTTTTTGAGATTCTTGAGCTAAGTTTTACCGCATCATATCTCCCGCCGGAACAAAAAATAATTATGCTCGGAAAGATAATATCGCGGCTTGATGTTCTTAAATTTTTTGTGCAGCTTGCATGGGAAAATAAACTTATTCCTACTGAAAAATACGCTGAGCTTTCCAAGCGGTTGAAAGAAATCGGACGGATGCTCGGAGGGTGGCGAAAGGGGCTACAAAATAAAACTCCCGCCAAACAGACGGGAGAAATATTTGAGTTTCGGGAGAACACCTGATTACCGTCGTTCCAATCGTTCGGGTTGTCGACAGAATTAGCATTCACATTCCAGCCGTCGTCGTTCCAGTTGCAATTGACCGTCCACAGCACACCGGCGCTCTCGTGCAAAAAACCATCCGCGCCACCGCCCCTTGAATGCTCTCGGGGTTGTATCTTACTTGGGACATAGAAGTCCGCCAGTTTTTGCACCAATTCCTGTATTTTTTGAAGAAAAAAATTTTACACTCTCGCCTAAGCCCTGACCAAAGCGATTCCCGCAAAAATAATTTCTGAAACATGACGCAAAAGCCTTAGCCGTTGCGTATCACATAATTTCAAATTTAGTATATCATAAAATTTTTTTAAAAAATAAAACAGGCGCTTAGAAATTTTCTAAGCGCCTTTTTTCCACCTCCTTTTTTATTTTAAATTTCAAAGTATCAAAGACCCAAAAGATCTAAGTGGTCAGGAATTGCGGGAGAACACCTGACTACCGTCGCGCCAATCGCTCGGGCTGTCAACAGAATGAGCACTCACACCCCAGCCGCCGCCGTACCAGCGGCAATGGACCGCCCACAGCACACCGGCTATATCACGAGCATAGAAGATGTTAGCATAGCCGTTGGTAATCAGTGGCCCATTCTCGCCGTTTGGCTGCATCTTCATAAGGTCGAATATTACTGAAAGCATGGTTTCTGCTTTCTCGTCGCCGCCGAGCTCGTTGATAATCGGGATGTCTCTGGAATGTTTTTTTAGCTTTTGGTAACGAAATTCAATCTCAGAAATCGCTTCCTCGATTTTATTAAGGAAATTGTTCCTGAAGTTGTCGCCGAGGTAGTCAATTTTTACTTTTGCCTTCCTGCTTGTATCCACAATGAAGTGATTTTTGGCGACGAATTTTTCCAATCGCGCGGGCATAGTGACGGTGCTTATAAGCTCAAGCAGGGTTTCGGCCATAACGCCTGTCCAGTATTTCTCCTTGCGGAGAAACTTTTTGAATTCAGCGAGCCATTCCTGACTCTCGCTTCCCAACAACTTTTCCAGAAAGTCGTAGATAGCCCCCAACATCTCTGATGGAATTTCCACTAACTTTCTTACTACTGCGCCGAGCATGTCTTTTTTCATGGTCAGCCTCCTAAATATGAATTTTTTAAAGAGCCAAGGGCCCTTTTGAGCTTAATTATATTATACACGAACTAAAGTTTTTGTCAAACTCATTGCACGACGAGTACATGATTACACTCCCACGCCGCCAAAACCGTTTTCTCCTCTAAAAATTTTATTAAATTATTCCAAGCTGAATTTTACCAATTCTTTTTTTATCACCGCGTCGCTAATTTTAAAATTTTTCATAAAAATGACTTGTTCACTATAATCAATATCCTTGAAATAAACCAGTTGATTTCTAAATGTTTTTTCGTTAAATTCATTTCCGAAAATTTGTTTTCCTTTTTTAGAAATATCTTTAACGGTATGATGATTTTTAAGGATAAAATATAAATCTACATAGTCCTTCCATTTAACGCGCCTCCCCAGCGCATAGGCTTTCATCGCGGCCAAAGAAAGTAAATCGGGCATTTTAATAATGCCAGATAAATTTTTAGTAAATTTTACGGGAAACGAATACCAAAAAAAAGTTATTTTAATTCCGTTCACAATAATTGAATATTCTTCTTTGGTATTTCTGATAACAGTTTGTATCTTTCCAAACTTTAAAATTTTTTTTCTGATTGCCGGTGAATCTATTTCTTTAAAGCAGGTCAAATCAAAATCAACCGATTGCCTGTGCCCTATTTGCAAAGCAATAGCTGTCCCGCCGACTAATCCAAAATTTCTCTTGAACAATCCAACCAAAGGCAGTAATTTAATTTGTTCTTTCGTTAAAATTTCCTTATGCATATTTTCTAAAATAAAAAGAGAAGTAATTTTTAATTTTGTCGTCATAATTAATTCTTCTCCGGCCTATCTGCTTTTTGAAAATAAGCGCAATTTTTTTTACTCCCATAATTGCGATGAGTTTTTGCACATCGCCCCAATCGCCGTAATTCAGAATGTGTTCAACAATTGATTCATCGGATAATTCTACCGGATTTTTTATATACCACACCAAATGTGACCTTTTTTTAATGAATTCCTGGGCTGTCATAATAATATTATAACAAAAAACAACCGCTGAATCCAGCGTAAAAATTTACATCCCCGTACTGCCGAAGCCGTTTGCTCCTCTCTGACTTTCATTTAATTCCTCAACCACTTCAATTTCGGGATGTTCTATTTTTTGAATTAACATTTGAGCGATTTTGGAATTTTTTTTCACAATATAATCCTCATCTCCAAAATTTATCAAAACCACTTTTATTTCTCCACGATAACCCGCGTCAATAACGCCAGCCATTGTTTTAATGCCATTTTTCACGGCCAAGCCGCTTTTATCCCAAATCAATCCGACATAGCCATCGGGAATTTCCATTTTTATCCCAGTTTTAACCGCCCTCCTCTCGCCAATCTTTAAAATCAAATATTCAACAGAATACAAATCTAAGCCGGCATCATCTTTGTTGGCGTAATCCGGAATTTTCGCCTCAGAATCAATTTTTTGAATTTTGATAATCATAAAAACATTTTATAAAAAAATTGAGGTGTTAGCAATCGCTAACACCTCGTTAAAATCCGTTAAAATCATATAGCCGAAACCCAGTTTCATATCCTTCTGAATTATCAGCTATATATTGAGCGTCAAACCCAATCCATCTCAACCTGCAATTTTGGGCAAGAGACAATATTTTTACTTGCGATTCATGCGAGCAAAGATATTCAAGGGCTTCCGATAGAGCTTTTATAACAAGCTCATTTCCATTATTCACAAATAAAATGTCTTTCCAGTGGCAACACGGACTATCAATAAAAACATTAGTAAAAGTGGCTATAGTTTCTTTCGACTTTTCGGTATTTAAATACCGAGGCCATGTTCCCTGCTGCGCTTCGGCAATCACCGGCATAAATGAAAATCCTCGCCTTATCTTCCCCCATCTGCCCTTCATAAATTGAGAAATGTCAAAATGAACGGAAAGGCCGACGAGTAGATGGTTAATACCCAAAGGCGAAGAAAATAATCTCAACCAATCATCTTGATGCCAGTCTTTTTGCCCGTTGTACTTCCCTACCATTCCCCGCAACTTCTCCATCTCGTTTCTTAAAAAATCTTTATCACTGTAATCTTGCGGATGACGCGGTTTTAACAACGGAGAACTGCCGTGTTTATGTTCTCCAATTAAAGCGGTTGAAATTGCAACATTGGGCCAGTTCGCGGTTTTTTGGATTAAAATATCAGACAACTCATCAATGCAATTTTCCGCTTTGAGCCATATTTGCGTATTCAATCTCAATCCCGACTTTTCAAGATTTCTTCTGACTTCCAATTTTTTCGGAATCATATTCTAACTACCTCCCTATTTAAAATTTTAATTTCTGTAAAAATTAAACAACATAATACTAAAAAAAGCAAGGGGACATAAGTAAGTCCCCTTTTAATTTTATTAAATTATTTATTGAGATTTAGCTAACACGCCTTCATTATTTTTCTTAAGGCGCATTAAAGCCACTGCCCATGTGTGTTCATAAATATGGAGGTCTTTGCATGAAACAACCATCCCGCCGTCCTCCACCCCTATTTCCGAAGCCATATACTCTTTAAGTAACTGAATACCGCCAAGATTCACGGGAAATCCGCCCCACAAATCCCACGAACGGAAATATGCCCAGAAATTCAACTTACCCTCATCAATCCAGGTATCAATTCCGCGAAGACACTGAGAGCTCGGTTTTTCTTTTGGATCTTTATTCCATCTATTATGCACTTCTCTGTTTATCAAAATCTTTCCCGCATCATCAAGGCCACAAGCGAATATCTTCTCGTGATAGGCAATACCGGTATCATAAAATAATACTGTTTCCGGCCTACCCACTGTCATATAGCAATGGTTATTGCCATGTCCAGCGTCTTTGTAGTGTTTAATCACCCATGGTATTTGCCAGCTTAAATCTTCGCCGTAAGTATAATGCTCATTTGGTTGTCTATCGGAATACATGAGATAAGACAAATAATCATTAATATCCTCTTCGGAAGTAGGGGCTGGGACACCAGAACCCTCCGGCATTAATGGAGATAATGGCCGCGATCCGGGATATTGAATATTGATGCATATCGGCATCCCGGCGCGATGAATACCTTCATAACTGCCCTTCGTAATAAGATAACGCCTGCCTTCGGTCATTATCTTATAAATTGCCTGAAACCATGCGTCCGAAATTGATGTAGCTTCAATAAATCCTACCTTACTCATATTTTTACCTCCTCTGGTATTGCAATTTTTACCGCTTCAATTTTGTGACGTCTGAACAATTTCATCGCCAATGACTCATCTCCTTCGTCTTTGTAATCTTTCTCAAAAACGAATCGACGTATGCCGAGATTCACAAGCACCTTGGCGCAATCATAGCAAGGCGAAAAAGT
>JBBTVF010000045.1:0-57390 GCA_038063335.1 Patescibacteria group bacterium | reverse complement strand
GGGAAGATTGATTTAGTAAATGATACGGAATATTTAAAAGCGCGGATTGTTCCCGATGTATCGCCCATTGAACAAGCTCAACCAATAAAAGTACCTCCGGAATATTTTGACGGAAGCAAGAAAATGCTTTATGAGGAAGACATAGAAAGGTTGAATAAGAAATATCCCGCTGATTCGATTCAACCCGGAACAAAAGAAATTCCTTATTCTAATGTTCAAAATTGGCTTGAAAATAAGGCAAAAATTGATGTTGAAAAATCTTCATGGTTGAATGAAAAATCTTTGGGAAAATTAAAAATTAAAGAGGTGATGGACAGCGGTTTTGCCAAGCCGCAAGGGGTTGAAGCGTACACAACAGCGACGCCGGAATGGGGAAGTCCGCAGTGGTGGGAGGCAAAAGAGAAATTAGAATTACAGGATAAAATCGGAAAAATTTTAAGAAATATGCCAATCGTAGAAAGGATTAAATTTCAAGATAATTCAGTTATTGATTTTTTGAAAAATTATTTGAAGACCGGCGGCAAATAATAAGTTTGACATTGATTTTTTTCTTTAATTGTTTATCATAATAATGAGCCTTGGTTGTGATTCTCGGATCAAGGATTTATAAAAGGGAAGGCAACAGTATTTTAATCTTCGGGTTGAAATTGAGCTTACCCACTTGGCTTTTGCCGGGATAATCCAACAATCGGGGCTCAAATTTTTTCTAAAAGAAAAAATTTGCCCCGAAGAAGCAAGGCGAAAGCGGGGCTGCAATATGTATTTTGTTTATATTCTAAAATCTAAAAAAACAAGTAGGCATTATATTGGCTATACGGATAATCTTCAAAGAAGATTAAAAGAACATAATAGCGGTAAAACTAAATCATTAATAAGGCATATACCCCTTGAAATTATTTTAGTGGAAGAATATAAGATATTAGAAGAAGCAAGAAAAAGAGAAAAACAAATTAAAAGTTATAAATCCGGCGAAGCGTTTAAAAAATTATTAAATAATAAAATTCTACCCACGCCTTTGGCGGGGTGCTGAATTTTATAGATAAATTTTCATCACTTCGTTTAAAAATTTATATAAAATTCGCATGAGACAATGTAAAATTTGCGAGAAGGGTTCAATTATTCGCGGAACGAGAAAAAAACTTCGCGGTAATTACAATCCGACTTCCAAAAAAAGAAAATACCCAAATCTTCAATTTACCAAGAACCCCGCCGGGGCGGGGCGTGTTTTAGCTTGCACGAAATGCATTAAAACGCAAGCAAAGCGCGGGCTGTAGCATAATGGCAGTGTGCGCGCATGGGGTGCGTGTGGCCCGGGCACGCCCCCACACCAATATACAAAACGGGATGTAATATAATGGTAGTATGCATGCATGGGGTGCATGCTGCCCGAGTTCGATTCTCGGCATCCCGACCAATTGGTGTGGGGGTGAAATTCCCGACGACCCGATTATGGATAATTTTATTGTTTTAATTTTTCAACTTATCGCGCTTTTATTTTCCGTGATAATTCATGAAGTTTCTCACGGCATAATGGCTTATCGTTTGGGCGACCCGACCGCTAAAAATGCGGGACGGCTTACTTTAAATCCGCTTAAACATCTGGAATTTTTCGGTTCGTTTTTATTGCCATTCACTCTTTTTCTGATTAAAAGTCCGATTTTATTCGGCTGGGCAAAACCGGTGCCGTTTAATCCTTTGTATTTAAAAAATCCGAAAAGGGACAGCGGTTTAATCGGCTTGTCCGGTCCAGTGAGCAATTTTTCCATCGCGATTATTTTCAGTTTAATTTTAAAAATTTTAATTTTCGTCGGATTTGCCAGTCAGCCGTTTATTTTTTTTATAAACATCATAATTTTAATAAACGTCGCGTTGGGAGTTTTTAATTTGGTTCCCATTCCGCCGCTTGACGGCTCAAAAATACTTTTCGCGCTTTTGCCGAAGTCAGCGGAAAAATATATGGCGGCGTTGGAACAATACGGAATGTTTATTTTGTTATTTTTTATCTTTTTCGGATTTCAATTTATAACTCCGATAATTTTCTGGCTTTACGGATTCTTAGGCAGCGGGGCGTTGTAATAGTTGACAATCTTTGATTATTTTTGTTATTCTGTGTAATGACTTTAAAAAGTCATTTTTTATGCCGACAATCAGACAATTAATTAAAAAAGGAAGAAAAAGCACCAAGAAGAAATCCAAATCGCCGGCGATGGGTTTTTATTTTAATACGATTTTGAATAAACCGAAGCTTTCCAATTCGCCGTTTAAACGCGGAGTTTGTTTGAAAGTTTTTACAACGACTCCAAAAAAGCCGAATTCGGCTTTACGCAAAGTGGCGAGAGTGCGGCTTAGCAATGGGATGGAAGTGAGCGCTTATATTCCGGGCGTTGGGCATAATCTTCAAGAGCATTCGGTCGTTGTGTTGAGAGGCGGAAGAGTAAAAGATTTGCCGGGAGTAAGATATCATATAGTGAGGGGAGTTTTGGACGCCACGGGCGTTGACGGAAGAAAACAAGAAAGAAGCAAATACGGAGTAAAGAGACCTAAATAAAAGTTTAAAAGTTTCAAAGTTTAAAATGAGGAAACCGAAAAAATACAAAAAAAATCATAAAGCGGATATTAAGCACGGCAGTATTGCGGCCAGTCGTTTTATCAATTATTTAATGATGGATGGAAAAAAATCAGTCGCTGAAAAAGTTTTTTACAAATGTTTTGAAAATATTCAAAAAGAAACAAAGCAAGAGCCGCTCGCGATTTTTGACAAAGCCATTTCGAACGCTTCGCCTCTCTTGGAAGTTATTTCAAAAAGAGTGGGAGGAGCAAATTATCAGGTTCCGCGTGAAGTAAGGCCGGAAAGAAAATTTTTTTTAGCTTGTAATTGGATTATCAATTCCGCTAACGCGAAAAAAGGGAAATCAATGACGCAAAAATTAACGGAAGAAATAATAGCCGCTTCTAAAAATGAAGGTTCGGCGATTAAAAAGAAACAAGATATGCACCGAATGGCGGAAGCGAATAGAGCCTTTGCGCATTTTGCCAGATAAATTAATTTTAAATTGTGAATTTTAATTAAATTTTAATTGGCTGAATTTTAAATTTAAAATTAAATCATTTATTTAAAATTTAAAATTAGAAATTTTAAATTATGAGAGCTTATCCATTAGAGAAATATAGAAATATCGGCATTATCGCCCATATTGACGCCGGTAAAACAACCGTTTCAGAACGGGTTCTTTTTTATACGGGCATTTCCCATAAAATCGGCGAAGTTCATGAAGGAGCGGCGGTAATGGATTGGATGGAACAAGAAAGAGAGCGCGGCATCACTATCACATCGGCCGCCACCACTTGTTTTTGGACATCAACGCGGAAATTACAAGAAATTTCCGACCTGCTTCGCCATAGCTCCAGCGAGGCGAGTGAAAAAGAAAAACAAAAAATTCGCGAAACCGATGAACACTGCATAAATATTATTGATACTCCCGGTCATGTTGATTTTACGGTTGAAGTGGAGAGGTCTTTGCGCGTACTTGACGGCGGAGTGGTTGTTTTTGACGGCGTTGCCGGCGTTGAACCGCAGTCGGAAACCGTTTGGCATCAGGCGGATAAATATAAAGTTCCAAGAATCTGTTTTATAAATAAATTGGATAGAATGGGCGCCAGTTTTGAACGCTCCCTTGATTCTATTAGAGAACGTTTGACGCCGAACGCGCATCCTTTACAATTGCCGATAGGATTGGAATCGGCTTTTGAAGGCGTGATTGATTTAATAAGAATGAAAGCGTTTGGTTTTGAAGGAGAACACGGAGAAAAAATGGTTGAAAAAGAAATTCCGGCGGATATGAAAGAATTAGCTGTAAAAACAAGAGCTCAACTTGTGGAAAAAATTGCCGAATATGATGATGTTTTAATGGAAAAATATCTTAGCGACGGCAATCTTTCAGAAGACGAAATACGCGACATTATCAGAAAAGCGACAATTAATAGCGATTTTGTGCCGGTTCTTTGCGGTTCGGCTTTAAAAAATAAAGGAGTTCAGTTTATGCTTGACGCTGTTTTGGATTATTTGCCGTCACCCGTTGATTTGGCGGAGATTAAACCGATTAAGGGCAGTAGTTTAAAAACCGGTGAAGAAATTATTCGTCAGCCTAATGACAATGAACCGTTTACGGCATTGGCTTTTAAAATCGCGACCGACCCTTATGTCGGCAGTCTCACTTACTTCAGAATTTACAGTGGTGTTTTAAAAAAGGGGAGTTATGTTTTGAATTCCGTAAAAGACAATCAGGAACGCATCAGTAGAATTGTGCGTATGCATTCCAATAAGAGGGAAGAAGTTGATGAGTTTTACGCCGGCGATATTGGCGCCATTGTCGGATTAAAAAATACGACCACCGGCGACACTCTTTGCGACCCGGAAAATCCGATTATTTTGGAAAAAATAATTTTTCCGGAACCGGTTATTTCCATTAGAATAGAGCCGAAAACAAAAGTAGACCAGGAAAAAATCGGCATTGCGATGCATCGGCTTGCGGAAGAAGACCCGACGTTTAAAGTCAGCGGAGATTCGGAAACCGGCGAAACAATTATTTCCGGAATGGGAGAACTTCACCTTGAAATTTTGGTTGAAAGAATGAAGCGTGAATTTGGAGTTGAAGCGAATGTCGGTCGCCCTCAGGTTGCTTATAAGGAAACCGTCAAAGGAGAGTCGGAAGCTGAAGGAAAATATATCAGGCAGTCCGGCGGACGCGGACAATACGGCCATGTTAAATTGAAAGTAAGGGCGCTGGAACGCGGCAAAGGTTTTGTTTTCGTCAATGGAATCAAGGGAGGAGTCATTCCGCAGGAATATATTCCGGCGACCGAAAAAGGAGTTAAGGAATCTCTGGACAAAGGAATTTTAGCGGGTTATCCTGTGATTGACGTTGAAGTGACGCTGTATGACGGTTCTTTCCATGAAGTTGATTCTTCGGAAGCGGCGTTTAAAATCGCCGGCTCCATGGCTTTTCAGGAAGCGGCGAAAAAAGCCAAGCCCGTTATTCTTGAGCCAATAATGAAAATTCAAATATTGGTGTCGCAGGATTTTCTTGGAGACGTTACCGGAGATTTACAGAGCAAACGCGGCAGAATAGAAGCTTTAGGAGAAAGGACAAATATGAAAGTTATAGACGCTAAAGTTCCTCTTTCGGAAATGTTCGGTTATGCCACTAAATTGCGTTCAATGACACAGGGTAGGGGAAGCTTCACTATGGAATTTGACAGATACGAAGAAGTGCCGAAGAGCGTTGAACAGCAAATTATTGAAGGTAAAAAATAATATGGAATATACCATTGACGCCACAAATAAAAAATTCGGGCGATTGGCTTCTGAGATAGCCGTTATTTTGCAAGGCAAAAAAAATCCGAAATATGAACCGCGTTTGGAGGGAGATGATAATGTTATCGTCAAAAATATTTCTAAAGCGGAAATTAGTTCCAAAAAAACAAAGCAAAGAATTTATTATCGCCACACCACCCAAATCGGTCATTTGAAAGAACAATCATTGGAAATGCTTATAGAAAAAAAGGGCCCAGCGGCGGCATTGCGGAAAATGGTAATGGGCATGTTGCCGAAAAACAGATTGAGAATAAAAAGAATAAAGAAACTTATTATAGAGTAAATATAAAAGATGCCAATAATGCGAATGTAATGCCAATCTGCAAATTGCGAATATAAATAATTAGCAATTCGCGGCATTCGCATAAAATTCGCGGATTAGCATCATATTTTATGGAAAAAATAGTAAAACCAAAAATTAAAAAAGTTGTTAAGAAAAAAGAAGATAAAGAAGAAAAAGTTGTTAAAGCCGACGTTAAAAAAATCGTGCCCGTGAAAAGGGAGCGTTATTTTGAGGCAATTGGACGCAGGAAAACGGCTGTTGCTCGCGTGAGGCTTTATACAAAAAAACAGGGAGTTGTCGTCAATGAAAAAGATTACGCCGATTATTTTTCGTTATTTCGTTTGCAAAAAGAAATAATGGCTCCTTTTGAAAAAATGAAAATCGGAGACAAATTAGGCGCTGTCGCGAAAGTGAAAGGCGGCGGGCTTTCTTCCCAAGCCGAAGCGGTTCGCCATGGCATTTCCAGAGCTTTGGTTAAATTTAACGCGGAATTTAACAAACGTTTGCGTCGCGCCGGTTATCTTACTCGCGATCCCAGAATGGTGGAACGCAAAAAATACGGACGCCACAAGGCGCGCAGGAGCCATCAATGGAGAAAGAGATAATTTAAAGCTGAAAAGCTAATAAGCTAAAAAGCTGAAAAGTTTTAGCTAAACTTAAATGACATCTTTTAAGACAATCGCATCTCTTTTACTTATTATCTTATTAGTTCATATCCTTGCTCTTAATAATTACTGGTATTGGACTTATCAGTGGCTTGATATTCCGATGCATTTTTTAGGCGGTTTTTGGGCGGCGATGGCGATTATTTTTTTAATTTCCAATTTTCAATTTCCCATTCAAAAAGAATTTTTGAATCAAAACTTTCTGCGTTTTACAATCGTAATTTTATCTTTTGTTATTTTTATCGGAGTTTTTTTGGAATTTGTTGAATTTCTTTACGATATTTTTATTTCTTCACGGGGATATTCGGGATTCTTGCAATTAGGCGCCGCGGATACGATTGCGGATTTGTTTTTTGACCTCTTGGGAGCATTCGTTTTTATATTTATTTATCGCATTCAAGAACGTTTTAAAAAAGTATAGTAATAATCACCATTTTATTTTTTTTAAAAATGGATTAAAATCATTTTATGCCAAGCAGTAAGAATTATGACATTATTACAATTGGTACGGCGACGCGGGATGTGTTTTTAACCAGCTTGCTTTTTTCCGCCAAAGGCGGATCCGCCTCGGGCGGAAAAGTGTTGCGCGATAAAAGCCATTTGAAAAAAATCGGATTTGCGACCGGCGAGGCTCAGTGTTTCGCTTTGGGAGGGAAAATAGAAATCGGCAAACCGGTGCTTGCCACGGGCGGCGGCGCCACTAACTCCGCGGCAACATTCAGCCGTCAAGGATTAAAAACAGCCGTATTGATAAAAATCGGCGAAGATCAGGCCGGAAAAGATATTTTAGAAGAATTAAAAAAAGAAAAAGTTAAGGTATTGCCGCTTAATTTCAAATTTCAAATTCCAAATTCCAATAACAATGGCACTGCTTATTCAACCGTTCTTCTTGCATCCGGCGGCGAAAGGACAATTTTAGTTTATCGCGGCGCGTCCGAAGATTTAACGTCCAAAGAAATTCCTTTTAACGAATTAAAATCAAAATGGGTTTATATTTCGCCCGGTAAAATGCCGCTTGAAACAATCAGTAAAATTTTCAATCATTTTTATAAAAACAAAACTTTTATCGCGTTTAATCCTTCAAAGTATTTTATTGAAATGGGATTAAAAAAATTGAAGCCGTTTTTAGAGAAAACAAAAGTATTTATTCTTAATCGTGAGGAAGCGTCTTATTTAACGGGAGTTGATTATCACAAAGAAAAAGAAATTTTTAAAAAACTTGATGAATCGGTTAACGGCATTGCCGTGATGACTGATGGGCCAAGCGGCGTTTTGGTTTCCGATTGTTGCCGTATTTACAAAGCCAGAGTTTTTAAAGAAGAAAAAGCGATTGACCGTACCGGCGCTGGCGATGCTTTCGGCAGCGGATTCGTGGCGGGTTTGATTCAAACGCGCGAAAAATGCAAAAAAGGTTTATGCGGAATTAATAATATTGAATACGCGATTCGTCTTGGTTCGGCTAACGCCACTTCTGTGATAGAACAAATTGGCGCGAAAGCCGGAATTTTGACAAAAAAAGAATTTCAGAAAAATAAAAGATGGAAAAAATTACCGATTAAAAATCTAGTGGCTAAATCCTAGTGGCTAGTGGCTAATTTATTATGCAATCTTATCAAAAAATCGCTCAAATATTGCGCACTGACAAAGACAATATCCGTCTTATAGATGAGCGGCTTTCGGCGGTGACCGGCAGAAAAAACGTAATTGAAAAAATAGTTGAAGAGAACGAGGCGATGATTAAAAATCGGCTTGATGTTCTTGGTTTGGGCAAAGATGTCAGCGCCAGAGAAATCTATAATTCTTTAATCCATAAAATCAATTATGACAATGATTTGCTCGCAAAAGGATTGGAAATAAATGTGATGGATATTAAAGATTGTTTCAGCCATTGTGAGCGCGCGCTGAAAGCGGCTAAAGAAGTTTCCGGTTCGCCCAAAGGATTTTTTCTTAAAAAAGAAAAAGCGGTTGAATTATTGCGAAATAAGCCGCCACAAAAAATTATCCGTTCATTGGGATATAAAAATATTGACGAAGTGCTGGCAAAAGAAGATATTTTTGAAATTTTCAGCGCGCTTCGTTTTTTGGAGGACCCGCAATGGCTCAATGAGATTTTTTTCAAACAGTATGAGAATTTGAAGCCGGACGATTTTGAAGAGCGGGAAATTATTTTAAAAACTTTGGATAAAAAATGGGTTGTGGCCGCCGAAGCGTTTGTAAAGAAAAAATATCACAATGTCTCGCATTTGAAAGAAATGGGCGTGGTGTTTGTTATCCCGATTACTTTGGGAATTTCCGGAGAATTAATGAGGATGTTTATATTGATTTTGCATTATCTTAATGAGGTTCCTTTTTATTCGGATTTATTCAAACGGTTTGCGAGGGATGAAAAAACTTTCGTTTCAAATATAATTTCTTTGTTAAGGGGCGATGTCATTGATGAGCGACTTCAAAAATCTGATAAATCGCGATGGCTTGTCATTCAAAGATATTTGGCGAAAGATGATGAAAATGACTGGCGTTTGTTTGAACCGCATTTGAATCCCGAAGCGCTTCATTGGGAACGGGCTGAAAGAATGCTCGTTAGAACAGGAGATTTATTTGACGGATTTTCGCGAGATTTGTGTTTTTGGGAGAATTTAAATTGGGTTGGCGATTATTTTAAAAGTGATACCGGCATAGACGTTTTGGCGAGTTTTAATTTGATAGATACAACAATGTCTTTGGTAAAAGAAAAAGAAATGATAAAATATCTTTACCACCATCAGGAGTCGCTTTGGAATAAAATTTTTTCGGAATATTTCAGCGAAGCGGAGATGGAAGAAAAAATGAAAGAGAATATAATTAAAGGATATTTTGAAATATGAAAAATATACTACAAATAATTCAAGAAGCGGAACAGAATAAAGTCGCCATCGGGCATTTCAATATTTCCGAAATTGCGGCGTTAAAAGGAATTTTTGAAGCGGCGCAGAAATTGAATCTGCCGGTGATTATCGGCCTTTCCGAAGGCGAGCAGAATTTTTTGGGGACAAAAAATGCGGCGTTGATGGTAAAAAATTTACGCGAGGAATTTAATTGGCCGATTTTTATCAATTCCGACCATACGAAATCATTGGAAAGAATAAAAGAAGCGGTTGAGGCCGGATTTGATTCGGTTCATTTTGACGGCGGCAAATTATCTTTTGAAGAAAACATTAAAAAAACCAAAGAAGTCGTTGAGTATGTAAAAAGCGTCAACCCCGACATTTTAGTGGAAGCGGAGCTTGGGTATCTGGGCGCCAGTTCAATAATTTTAAAAGAAATTCCCAAAGACGCCGCGATTAAAGAAGAAGATTTAACAAAGCCGGAACAAGCCGCTCAATTTGTGAAAGAAACAGGTGTTGATTTATTGGCGCCGGCGGTCGGCAATATCCACGGAATGTTTAAAAACGCGCCTAATCCTCATATTGATTCAGCGAAAATTGGGAAAATAAGAGAATCGGCCGGAGTACCGTTGGTTCTTCATGGCGGTTCGGGTATTCGCGACGAGGAATTTTTAAAAGCTATTGATGCCGGAATATCCATTATTCATATCAATACGGAAATAAGATTAGCCTGGCGACAGGGGATGGAAAAAGCGCTGGCGGAAAATCCCGAAGAAATTACGCCCTACAAAATTTTGCCGACAACAATCGAAGAAATTAAAAAAATAGTTGAAAAAAGAATGAAATTATTCAGTAAACTGGACAAACAATAATAAATTAATATAATAAACTTATGATTGAACTAAAACGAAGGCAAGGAGAATCAATAAGCGTTTTTTTACACAGATTTTCAACTAAAATGAAACAAAGCGGAATTTTGATGGAATCCAAAAGGCGCCGTTATAAAGACCGTCCGGTAAGTAAGGCTAAAATAAAGCGTTCGGCAATCCATCGGGCGGTAAAACAGAAAGAATTTGAAGCGGCAAAGAAAAGCTGATAAATTGGAAGGGGATGATTCAACAAAAAATAAAAGAAGATTTAAATATTTTTTTGAAAGCCGGCAAAAGTTTTGAAGCCGGCGTTTTGCGTTTAATATTTTCGGTTTTTAAAAATAAAGAAATTGAAAAAAGAGGCAAGGGGCAGGAAGCGATGCTCGCCGATGAAGAAATCATTGATCTTTTGATGAAAGAAGCGAAAAAAAGAAAAGAAGCGGCGGATATTTATAAAAAAGGAAATAGGGAGGATTTAGCTGAAAAAGAAATTAAAGAATTAGAAATCATTAAGAAATATTTGCCGGAAGAATTAAGCGCGGAAGAAATTGAAAAAATTGTTGACAAGGCGATGGCTGCGGTTGGCGCAACAAATATAAAAGATATTGGAAAGACAATGGCGGAAGCGATGAAAGAATTAAAGGGCCGAGCCGATATGTCGGCAGTCGGCGCGATGATTAAGAAAAAATTGGAGAATGGCAAATAGAATTACAGTTGTTGGTTTGGTCCGCCAGCCGGCGAATGGAAAATTGGAAAAAGACATTAAGAGGATTGCGTTGGCGATTTTAAAAATTCTAAACAAGGATAATGTTGCGGTTGATATTTATTTAACCGGCAATGCGTTGATGCGGCGATTAAACAAAGAATATCGCGGCAAGGATAAGGTTGCGAATGTTTTAAGTTTTGTGGAGCCGATAAATTTTCCTCATCCTGAAACGAAAACGCGTTTTTTGGGCGAAATTTACCTTAATGCTTCATGTTTTATGCTTCAAGATTCAATATTATTAATTCACGCCCTTCTTCATTTATTTGGCTATACGCATAAAAGAAAAAGTGATAGAATAAAAATGGAAAAAAAGGAAAATTATGTACATCACCTCTTTAGACATAGGAACTTCGAAAATTAAAGCTTTAGTTGCCGAAGCGGGGAAGGGCGGCAGATTATCTTTGATTGCCGCTTTTAAATGTCCGTCAAGCGGCATTCGCAAGGGGGAAGTGAGCGACATTAACGAGTCATCTTTTTCTTTAAAAAGCATTTTTGAAAATTTATTTTCACTTAATAAATCGGCGTTAAAAAATATTTTCGTAAATATCGGCGGAGCGAACGTTAAATCTCATAATTCAAAAGGGATAGTGGCGGTTTCGCGCGCTGACAACGAAATTTCCCAAGACGATATTGACAGGGTGATTAAGGCGTCTCAAGCCGTTAAGCTGTCGCCGAACAGAATGATTATTCATACCATTACCAGGGAATTTATTATTGACGGCGTCGGCGACGCGCGAGAGCCATTGGGAATGTTCGGCGCGCGGCTGGAAGTCAATAGCGCGGTTATAGACGCTCCTTCGCAGAATTATAAAAATATTTCCAGATTAGTTGAAACGCTTGACGGTAAAATAAGCGGATTGATTTACGGGCCTTTGGCGGCTTCCCGTTCAACTCTTACAAAAATTAAAAAAGATTTAGGCGCGGTTTTAATTGATATTGGCGGCGGCTCCACCACAATGAGTGTTTATGAAGAGGGGAAACTATTGCATACGGCCGGTTTTCCGATTGGTTCCGGTCACATTACCAATGATTTGGCGATTGGCCTTAAATGTTCGGTTAAATTGGCGGAAACGTTTAAAATTTTTTTTGGAAACGCCTTGGCTAAAGAAATTTCAAGTAAGGAAAAAATATCACCGGATGATATTGAAGAAAAAGTCGGTATGAAAATTTCCGAACTTGACAAAAATTTTAAATCTGTTGTTTCTCGCCGAGAAGTCGCGGAAATTATTGAAAGCCGGTTGACGGAAATTTTTGAATTTGTTAATAATGAGTTAAAATTAATCGGTAAGAACGGCCGGTTGCCGGCAGGGGTAATACTTTGCGGCGGCGGAGCGAAAATGCCGTCAATCGTTGACCTTGTTAAAGAAGAATTAAAACTTCCCGCTGAAATTGGATTTCCCGATGCTGGTGAAATGGAAATTATTGACCAGGATGTAAACAACGAAGTCAATGACCCGGAATTCGCCGTTTCTTTGGGATTGCTTTTATTGGCAAAAGACCAATGGATGAGAAATAATGAATGGCCGATTTCAGACAAGTTTTCTTTTATAAATTTAAAGAAGATTTTTAAATATTTTACGCCTTAAATTTTAATCCCTCACCCTTCGAGGATAATTTTTAAAAATTATAATTGGAGGACATGGGATGAGAAATATAAATAAATTAACATAATTCGATTGATTAATATTTATTTTTATATAAAAATAAATAAAATCATCGAAAGGTGAGGGATGGCAAAAAGAAAAAAACCAAAAAATATCAATCTGGCAAAAATAAGAATCGTCGGTGTCGGGGGGGCCGGCGGCAATGCCGTAACGAGAATGAGCGATGAACTTCCTCGCGGCACGGATTCCGTTGTTATTAACACGGATGTCCAAGATTTGAATTTTTGCATTTCCAGAAAGAAAGTTTATATCGGGAAAAATCTTACTAAGGGATTGGGGACCGGAATGAATCCGGATTTGGGTCGTCAGGCAGCCGAAGAAAATCAAGCGGAAATCGCCGAAGTATTAAGCGGAGCGGATATGGTTTTTTTAACAGCCGGGTTCGGCGGCGGAACGGGAACAGGCGCTTTACCGGTGGTTGCGGAAATCGCCAAAGATTTGGGAATTTTAACGGTTGCCGTGGTCACAAAACCTTTTGTTTTTGAAGGATTTGAACGCCGAAGAATAGCCGAAGAAGGAATAACAAGAATAAAAGACAAGGTTGACGCTTTAATTACCATCCCTAATGACCGAATATTTTCGGTAATTAATCAAAATACTTCTTTAACGAAAGCCTTTGAAGCGGTTGATGAGATTCTTAAAAATTCCGTTATTGGAGTGGCTGATTTGATTACCACTGCCGGAATTATTAACGTTGATTTTGCCGACGTAAAAGCCATAATTCAGAATGCCGGTTCGGCAATTATCGGCATCGGTTATTCCAGCGGGGCTGAGCGCGCCACAACGGCTGCTCACTTGGCGATTAATTCTCCTCTTTTGGAAATTTCCATTGATGGAGCAAAAAGAATTTTATTCAGCGTTTCCGGTCATCGTGATTTGAAGATGAGCGAAATAAATGACGTGGCAAGAATGATTGCCGAACACGCCAATTCGTCGGCAAAAATAATTTTTGGAGCCCATCATGACCGCAAACTTAAAAAAGGACAGCTAAAAGTTACCTTAATAGCCGCGGATTTTAACGGAGATGTGGTAAAATCTTCAAACAACGGAATTTTGCCGAATCTTTTTATTTCGGAAGAAATTATTCCTTCATCCAATAAAGATTTAAAAGAGAAAATTGAAATGTCGGCGATAAGCGGCATCAAAGACGTAAAAAAAAAAGAAAAAGAAGAAATGATAAACGAAGAAAAAAACGGAAATTGGGACGACGTGTATGATATTCCGGCGTTTTTGAGGAAAAAAAGAAAGTAATCACGAATAATGCGAATTAAAATTTAATAATGCGAATAAATAATTAGCATTATTCGCGAACACTATTTATGTTCAAACTTATCCGCAAACGTAACGGCCAAACAGCGCCGTTCAAAATTGAAAAAGTAACAAATGCCATTTACAAGGCTTCGGTGGCGGTTGGAGAGCCGAATTGGCAGTTGGCGACGGAATTTTCAAAAGAAGTGCTTCGTCGTTTGCAGAAAAAAATAAAAAAAGGCGCGATTCCCACAGTTGAAGAAGTTCAAGATGTTGTGGAACAAGTTTTGATTGAAAAAGTCCACCCTCGCATTGCCAAGGCTTATATTTTATACCGCCAACATCGGGCGGAAATAAGAAAAGAAAAAGAGCAGGTTTTAAATAAGGAAGAGGTGGATGAAGTTGATAAAAAATTTGACATTAACGCCCTAAGAGTTTTGGCGTCGCGTTATTTGAGAAAAAACGATGACGGAAAAATAATAGAATCGCCCAAACAGCTTTTTGAAAGAGTGGCGACGCATACGGCGATTTCTTCTCTTTTTTACGATTCTAAAATTTATAAAAAAGTAGGCGGAGTTTCAGAACGTCGTTTTGAAGAATTTGACCCGATAAAATTCGCAGGCAAGTTTTCAATCGGCAAATATAAACTTAATCAATTCCACTTAGAAGGAATGAAGAGGATGTATGACCGATTGGCAAAAGATAAAAAAATAAAAATTTCCTGGCAGAGTTTTCTGGAACTTTTTAAAAAAGGATATTTTAATAAGTATGAATCCGAAATTGACGCTTATTATAATTTGATGGTGGATCGTCGTTTTATGCCCAACACTCCGGCTTTGGCTAATTTCGGTAATTACTTAGGCATGGGTTCGGCTTGCTTTGTTCTTGGCGTAGAAGATTCTATAGAATCAATAATGAATTCTTTAAAAGCCGCGGCGATTATTTTTAAGTCAGGCGGCGGAGTGGGATATAATTTTGCCCATTTAAGACCCGAGGGTGATTTTATAAAAACCACCGGCGGCAGTTCATCCGGTCCAATCAGTTTTATGTCTATGTTTGACAATATGACGGATGCAATTAAACAGGGCGGAATCAGGCGCGGCGCCAATATGGGAATTTTAAACAGCGACCATCCGGATATTGATAAATTCATTAAAGCTAAAGAAGGGAATAAGGCCTTAAGAAATTTTAATATTTCCATAATGGTTAAGCCGGAATTTTGGCAATGTTTAAAAGAAGGAAAAATGTATCCCTTAATAAATCCGAGGAATGGAAAGGTTGTCAAGGAAATAGACCCGAAACAGCTTTTTGATATGATTACTTACCAAGTTTGGGAATCGGCTGAGCCGGGAATTTTATTTTATGACCGAATAAATGAATATAATCCCTTCGCGAAATATCTGGGGCCGATTGAATGTACTAATCCATGCGGTGAAGTTTTACTTTATCCTTTTGAATCTTGCAATCTCGGTTCAATAAACATTTGGGAATATTTAAAGAAAAACGGCGGCAAAAAACCGCACTTTGACTGGCAGGCGCTTGAACGCGATGTTAAAATCGCCACAAGATTTTTGGATAATGTGGTGGATATCAATAAATATCCTTTGCCGGAAATTGAAGAAATAAGTTTAAATACGCGTAAGCTCGGGTTGGGTGTGATGGGCGTTGCCGATTTGTTTTACGAACTTGAAATTCCTTACGCTTCTAAACAGTGTCTGGAATTTATGGAACGCTTGATGGAATTCATTAATTATCACACTAAATCGGCTTCCATTGAGCTTGCGAAGGAAAGGGGAAGAATGCCGTATTTTGATAAATCATTTTATAAAGACGGGAAATTGCCGTTTGCCGGATTTAAAGACAAGAAATCATGGCATCTTGATTGGAATGGAATCGTGAAAAAAATAAAAAAATACGGAATTAGAAACGGATTTAACACTGTTATTGCTCCAACCGGTTCAATTTCAATGATTGCCGGAACTTCCAGCGGCATTGAACCGATATTCAGTTTGGTTTTTGAAAAAAGCGTGGCAATCGGAAATTTTTATTATGTTGATCCGGTATTTGAAGAAAGAATGAGAAAAGAAGGATTAATGGATGAAGATTTAATAAAAGACGCCTCGGCGTTGAACGGCAGTATCAAAAACATTACTTACATCCCCGCGAACATTAAAAAGATTTTTTTGACCGCGATGGATATTTCTCCGGTTGACCATATTAAAGTTTTGGCGGCTTTTCAGAAATGGACGGATTCGTCAATTTCAAAAACGAACAATTTCCCTTCGGATGCCTCGGTTGATGACATTAAAAAAGCTTATTTGTTGGCTTATGAATTGGGATGTAAGGGTGTAACTGTTTATCGCGATAAATCTTTAAAAAATCAGGTTTTAATCGGCGGGAGCATTAAAAAGAAATTAAAAGAAAAAGATTCTTTACAGCATTTAACACTTATTAAAAAAGATGAAAAAACAAAAGGAATGGCTGTTTATGCCGAAGCTAGCGCCAATATTTCTTTGACTCCGTTCAGCAATTTGGGGTTATCGCCGGTTGATAATGGCGATGAACCGCAAAGCGAAAATTCTTTTAAAATATGCCCTTCTTGCAATGTCGCGCTTGCGAAGCAGGAGGGTTGTATTAAGTGCCCGAGTTGCGGTTGGGGATTGTGTGGTTAATTTAAAATTTAGTCAATTAAAATTTAATTGAAATTCAGAATTTAAAATTATTTTTTTATGCATTTATTATCCGAGGACATCAAAAAAATAGTTGAATCTACCGGATTGGCGAGCGAACATGATTATCAGGCGGCCGAAGAAGAAGCGGTTCGTAGTAATCGTTTGGTTTTGGATATTCTTATTGGCAAGGGATTTATTGATGAAAAATATCTTGCCGGAAGCATTGCCAAATTTTTTAATGTTTCGCAAATTAATCTTTCCACGGTTAATATTTCTCAAGACGTTTTAAAATTAATTCCCGAAGCTTTTGCTAAAAGCCGCGGCGTGATTCTTTTTGAATTTAATCCGAAAGAAAAACGCGGAAAATTGGCGATGCTTGACCCGGAAGATTTTTATACCATTAATTATCTTCGGACTTTGCTTAACGTCTGGTTGGACATTTACTTAATGTCGCAATCCGATTTAAAATTCGGCTTGAGACAATATAAAAAGAAAATTAACGAAGAATTCGGAAAAGTTATTGAAGAAAATCTTAAAGAATCCATAGGCATTGCCGGAGCGCTGGATATGTCAAAAATGATAGAAGCGGTGCCGATTGTGAATATCGTCAATACAATTATAGAGCACGCCGCCACTTCGGGAGCGTCTGATATTCATTTCGAAACTTTTGAAAATAAATTGATAGTGCGTTATCGCATAGACGGGATTTTGCAGGAAATTTTGAATTTGCCGCCGGTTATCGCGCCGATTTTAATAGCGAGGATAAAAGTTTTGTCGAATTTGCAGATAGACATTCACAACGCACCGCAAGATGGCCGTTTTAGATTTCCGATTGAAGACCAATTTGTCGATGTTCGCGTTTCGGTAATTCCGACTTTTCACGGCGAAAAAGGGGAAATGCGTTTATTAAAAGGTTCTTTGCGACCGCTTACACTTTACGAACTTGGTTTTTCGCAAAGCGAATTGCCTAAAATAGAAATGGCTATTAAAAAACCGCGCGGAATGATTTTAGTGACCGGCCCGACCGGCTCCGGAAAAACAACCACGCTTTACGCCATTTTGGGGATTCTTAATACGCCAAAAGTTAATATTGTTTCCGTTGAAGACCCGATAGAATATGATATTCCGGGAGTGAATCAAACGCAGGTCAATGTCAAGGCTGGGCTTACTTTCTCTTCGGGATTACGTTCGTTTGTGCGTCAGAATCCGGATATTATTATGGTTGGTGAAATCCGCGACGGAGAAACGGCAGATATTGCGGTAAACGCTTCTTTAACCGGACATCGTTTACTTTCAACTCTTCATACCAATGATGCGCCAACCGCGATTCCCCGACTTCTTGATTTAAACGTACAGCCGTTTTTAATTTCTTCAACGCTTAACGTGGTTATTGCTCAGCGTTTGGTGCGTAAAATTTGCACTGCGTGCGTTCATTCAATAAAGCCCGGTAAAGAATTATTAAACGTTTTACAAAGTCATCTAAAAAGTATGGATATTAAAGCGAAAATGCCGGAAATGATTTACCAGGGCGAAGGATGCGGCGTTTGCGGATTTTCCGGTTATCGCGGACAAATAGGGCTTTTTGAAATTCTTTATGTTTCTGACGCTATTCGTGAATTGATTATCGCCAAATCAGGGACGAACATCATTAAAAATAAGGCGCGACAGGAGGGAATGAGACTTATGTTTGAAGACGGGTTAGAAAAGATAGAATCAGGACAAACCACTTTGGAAGAGGTTTTAAGAGTGGCGGTTGAATAATATGCCGGAGTTGCCAGAAGTTGAGACAATTGTAAACGACTTAAAGAAAAAAATCGTCGGCAGAAAAATTGTCGGCGTTTGGTTTAATGCGCCGAAACTTATAAAATCCGTCAGCTGGCGGACAAAACCCAATAAATTGGAAAAGCAAATTAAGGGATTGAAGATTATTGACGTAAAACGCCGCGGGAAAAATATACTTATTTATTTAACTAACAATTTTTTATTATTAATTCACCAAAAAATGACAGGGCATTTGCTGTATGGAAAATGGTCCTTCGGCAAAGCTCAGGATAAACAAAAAGTAATAGTGAGAAGTTTAATCAAGGGCGCGTTAGAAGAAAAAGTTAATAATTATATTCATTTTATTCTTTATTTAGACAATGGCTGGCAAGTTGGACTTTCGGATTTGCGAAAATTCGCCAAGATTTTATTCGGACCAAAAGATGAAATTGAAAATTTACCGGAATTAAAAAATTTGGGACCGGAGCCGCTGGACAAAAGTTTTAATGTTATAAAGTTTGTAAAGTTAATAAAGTCGCAAAAACGCAAGATTAAGCAGGTTTTAATGGACCAAGAAATAATCGCTGGTATTGGCAATATTTATTCCGATGAGATTTTATGGCAGGCGAAAATTAATCCGCTAAGGCAAACTTATAAACTTAAAACTTACGAACTTAAAAACTTATACAAGGCGATGAAAGAAATTTTAGAAAAGGCCGTGAAATTGCGCGGAACTTCAATAAGCGATTTTCGCGACGCTTTTGGAAAATTGGGCGGGTATGCTAAAATGTTAAAAGTTTACCCCCACACCAAACGAGAATCGGTGTTTTCTATGCAAAAAAATAATTATTCTCGTTATGGTGTGGGGGTTTATCAGCATGAAGGCGAACCTTGTCCACGTTGCGGGAGTATGATAAAAAGAATTAGAATAGGAGGAAGGTCGGCACATTATTGTCCCAAATGCCAGAGTAATCGCGAATAACGCGAATATAAATTTAATAACGCGAATAAATTAGCATTATTTGTTAAAAATTCGCATTATTAGCGAATACTATTATGAAATATATTTTTATCGTCGGTGGAGTGATGTCCGGAGTGGGAAAGGGCGTGGCAGTGGCTTCAATCGGCCGCATTTTGCAATCCCGCGGTTTTGAAGTGACGGCTTTGAAAATAGACCCTTATGTGAATGTTGATGCCGGCACGATGAATCCCACTGAACACGGCGAAGTTTTTGTTTTAAACGACGGAACGGAATGCGACCAAGATATGGGAAATTATGAAAGATTTTTGGACCGTGATTTGACTGGCGATAATTATATGACTACCGGCAGTATTTATTTGTCGGTTATCAATAAAGAACGCAATCTTGAATACGGCGGCAAATGCGTTGAGGTTGTGCCGCATATTCCGCTTGAAGTCATTAGTAGAATTGATAAGGCGCTCGCGAAAAACAAAGCGGAAATCGCCATTACGGAAATCGGTGGCACAGTCGGCGAATACCAAAACATTTTATTTTTGGAAGCCATTAGAATGCTTAAATTGAAAAAGCCGAATGACGTGGTTTTAGTTTTAGTGAGCCATTTGCCGTCTTTGAGTGATGGCAGTGAATTAAAAACTAAACCTACTCAATACGCTGTTCGGACTTTAAATTCCGCCGGTCTTCAACCGGATATTATTATTGCTCGGGCGACCGTGTCTTTGGATAAAAAAAGGAAAGCTAAAATCGCTTTTAATTGCAATATCCACGAGCAAGACGTTATTTCCGCTCCGGATGTAAGCAATATTTACGAAGTGCCAGTGAATTTTGAAAAAGACGATTTAAGTCGGAATATTTTGGATAAATTGAAGTTAAGGCCGAAAAGTCGGGATTTGAAAAAATGGAGACAACTTGCCAATCTGGTGAACACCGCTAAAAAAACCGTGAAAATCGGCATTGTGGGGAAATATTTCGGCACAGGCAATTTTATTTTAACGGATTCTTATATTTCGGTAATTGAAGCGATAAAGCACGCGGCATATTTTTACAAAGTTAAGCCGATAATTGAATGGATTGACGCCGAAGAATTTGAAAAAAATCCGCCTTTGGCAGGACGGAGCCTGCCTTCGGCGAGGCGAAGTCCGCGCAAGCTCAAGGAATTGTCAAAATATCAAGGCATTATTATTCCGGGTGGTTTTGGTAGTCGCGGAGTGGAAGGGAAAATCGCGGTTATTAAATATCTGCGTTTGAATAAAATTCCGTTTTTAGGACTTTGCTATGGGATGCAATTGTCGGTGATAGAATACAGCCGTTCGGTTGTCGGTTTAAAAAATGCTCATACAACGGAAGTTAATCCGGAAACGCCGCATCCGGTAATTGATATTTTGCCGGAGCAAAAAAAGCATTTGGCGGATAAAAATTACGGCGCCACGATGCGGTTGGGCGCGTATCCCGCGGCTATCAAGAAAAAAACAATTGTTTACAACGCTTACAAGGAGTCGTTGATTTCAGAACGTCATCGCCATCGTTATGAAGTTAATCCCGAATATATTGAAAAAATTGAAAAGAAGGGGTTAGTTTTTTCCGGTTTTTCTCCTAATCGCCGATTGATGGAAATTATTGAATTGCCGAAAGAAAAGCATCCTTTTTTCGTTGCCAGTCAATTTCATCCTGAATTAAAATCGCGGCCATTTAAACCGCATCCGTTGTTTAGGGAATTTGTAAGAGCGGCAATTAATAAAAAAAATAATTTATGAATCAAGAAACCAAACACACTTCGACAAGCTCAGTGCAAGCTTGTCAAAATTGTAAACAAAACTTCGTAATTGAGCCCGAAGACTTCGCGTTTTACGAAAAAATAAAAGTCCCGGCGCCGACTTTTTGTCCGGAGTGCAGGATGGTTAGAAGAATGTTATGGAGGAATGAGCGGGCTTTATATAAAAGGAAATGCGATGCCACTGGTAAAGATATTATTTCTATTTATTCACAAGATAAACCCTTGAAAGTCTACGATCAAAAATACTGGTGGTCTGACAACTGGGACCCAATGGAATACGGCAGAGATTATGATTTGAGCCAGCCATTTTTTAAGCAGTTAAAATCATTATTTAATGAATTTCCTAGAATTAGCCTAGAGAATGATAATATTGATACTTTAATAAATTGCAATTATTGCAATGATAGTTGGGATGCGAAAAATTGTTATCTTTGCGTAACCGTAGGAGAAAAAGCGGAAAATTTAATGTATTGCGATGTTGGTATTTCGTCAAGGGATTCAGTAGATTCTACTTGGTTGGTGAGAAGCGAAAATTGTTATAGATGTATAGATTGTTATGATTCTTATAAAGTTTTTTTTGGACAAAACATTGATAAATGTATAGATTCTGTCTTTCTTTTTGATTGCAAAAATTGTCAGAATTGTTTCGGTTGCGTTGGTTTAAGAAATAAACAATATAATATTTTTAATAAGCAATATACAAAAGAAGAATATGAAAAGAAATTAAAAGAATTTGATTTTAGAAGTTATAAAATAATTCTTGAAGCTCAAGGATTATTTAAGAAAATAAAATTTGATTTTCCTCATAAATATGCCTTATTAACTAATTGTCAAAATGTTTTTGGCAATAACGTGCGTCATAGCAAAAACTGCTTTAATTGTTTTGATATTGAAAGTGGCATTGAAAATAGTAAATATATCGTTTATGCGGGGTTAGGATTAAAAGATAGTTATGACGCTTATAATGTTGGTACTAATGCTAGTCTTTTTTATGATTCTATAAGTTGTGGGTTTAATTGTAGTAAAATTTTATTCTCTAATTTTGTTTGGCACAATAATTTTGATGTTTATTATTCTCAATTTTGTAAAAATTCCTCCAACCTCTTTGCCTGCATAGGTCTCCGCAACAAGCAATACTGCATCCTCAACAAACAATACACCAAAGAAGAATATGAACAATTAGTCCCCAAGATTATAGAACATATGAATAATATGCCGTATATAGATAAAAAGGGTAGAGTATATAAATACGGAGAATTCTTCCCCGCAGAACTCTCTCCTTTCGCCTATAACGAAACAATAGCTCAAGAATACTTCCCATTAACCAAAGAACAAGCAGAACAACAAGGTTATAGCTGGAAAGACCCTGAAGAAAGGAATATCAAACCCACAATAACATCAGATCAACTCCCTGACCATATTAAAGATGTTTCCGATACAATCATAAAAGAAATTATTGAATGCGCGCATAAGGGCGAATGCAACGAACAATGCACCACCGCCTTCAAAATCATCCCTCAAGAATTAGAATTCTACCGTAAAATGAACCTTCCTTTACCCAGATTATGCCCCAACTGCCGTCATTACCAGAGACTCAAACAAAGAAACCCCTTGAAACTTTGGCATAGGCAATGCCAATGCCAAGGACAAACAGGCAATAATTCAAACAACCCCAATATCTATCAAAACACCATTACCCATGCTCATGGAACAGAACCCTGTCCCAATGAGTTTGAAACTACTTATTCACCTGACAGAAAAGAGATTGTATATTGCGAGAAGTGTTATCAGAGTGAAGTTATATAAATATGTTAATTTTTTTATACGGCCCCGATTCTTATCGCAGGCAAGAAAAATTAAAAGAAATCATTATTAAATACAGGAAAGACCGCCAATCGGTCGGCTATTTTGATTTCAGTATAAAAAATCTTGACGAAGAATTTAATCGGTTGCGCGAATTTTGCGCGAGCCATTCGCTTTTTGAAAACGTGAAGCTGGCAGTTATTGAAAATATTTTGGCGGATTTCGCGAAATCCGAAGATAAGAAAAGCCAAAAAGCGACCATTAATTTTTTAAAAGCTAATCTTGAAAACAAAGAACTAACGGTTTTAATTTCCGAAAGCAAAACGCCGCTTAAGACTTTTGATTTTTTGCTGAAAAAGCCGGTCTTAGCGCAAGAATTTAAACATTTTAGCGCGAATCAATTTGAATTTTTTATCAAAAAAGAAGCGGAAGAAAGGGGGTTAAGATTAACCGCTGATGCGATTGAATTTTTAGCCGATAATTTTAATGAAGACGCATGGGGATTAATTAATGAAATTGAAAAATTGTCGCTGTTTAACGATAAAAATTTTAACGCTAATCGGCTGATAGAGATTATTGATTATGACAAACCGACAAATTCCAACGATTTTTTTAAAAAAATAAACGTTTTGTCGTTCAGCCGTTCTTTCGAAGAAAGATTGGTTAATTTGGAAATTTTGTTTAGCCGCGAAGAGCCGGCAAAAATCTTCAATTTTTTGGCGAGTTTTTCTTCCAACCCACCCGATTTAATAGAAAAATTCGCTGATTATGACGTTGCCGTAAAATCAGGCAAAATGGATTATGAAGAAGTTCTGCTTGATATGGTTTTAGTTTAAAATAGTTGACATTTATTAAGTCATGGCTTATTATTTCTTTTTATAATGCGAGATCCAAAAAAAGAAAAACCGATTGAGGGAATTGTCATGGAAGCGTTGCCGTCTTTGACGTTTAAAATAAAAATTGGCAATGGAGAAGAAGTCTTGGCTTATCTTGCCGGAAAAATGAGATTACATTATATTAAGGTTTTGCCTGGGGATAGAGTTCTTTTGGAATTAAGTCCGGACGGCAAAAGAGGAAGGATAGTTAGGAGAATGTAGAATGAGTTTAAGAGTTTCAATGTTTAAAAGTTTAATTATAAATGAAAGTACAAAGTTCTGTAAAAAAAATTTGTAAAGATTGTAAAACTGTCCGGCGTCAAGGCCGGATTTATGTGATTTGCAAAAAAAATCCGAAACATAAACAAAGACAAGGATAAATTAAAAAGTTTAAAAGTTTTAAAGTTATGCGTTTATTAGGTATCAATATTCCGGACAATAAAAAAATAAAAATAGCCTTAACTCATGTTTATGGCATAGGCCGTTTTTCGGCTGTTAATATTTTAACGGGGGCCGGAGTTGACCCGGAGAAAAAAACGAAGGATTTGACTTCCGAAGAAACTAATAAAATCAAACAATTAATTGAAAAAAATCATAAGATAGAAGGCGAATTGCGCCAAGTTATTAAGGGCAATATCGTGAGGCTTAAAGAAATAAAGTGTTACAGAGGCTCGAGGCATGAAAGAAAATTGCCGGTTAGGGGACAAAGAACAAAAACAAATTCTCGGACAATTCGCGGTAATGTTAGAAAAACAGTCGGCAGCGGAAAAAGAAAAGTGGATCTAAAGTAATCCCTCACCCTTCAAAGATAAAAAATCTGGAAGGCAGGGATAAATAATAAAAATAAAGAATATAAATAAACCAATAAATAAAAACTTCAATTATTCTATATTATAAATTTTATTAAAATTTATAATAAAATCTTTGAAGGGTGAGGGATGGGACAAAAAAAAGTTATAGAAAAAACTGAAAAAGATATTTTGGAAGAAGGCAAGAAATTGGAAGAAACGATGGTAAAAAAATCTTCCGTCAAAAAAAGCGGACAAGGGGTTGGGAAAATAGGCATTGGCGTGATTTACGTTAATTTTAGCTATAACAACACAATGCTTACGGCAACCGATAAAAAAGGCAATGTGGTTGCGTGGATTTCCGCCGGCTCTTTGGGCTTTTCAGGGCCTAAAAAGGCCACGCCGTTTGCGGTTTCAAAAATGGTAGCCGCTATCTCTGAAAAATTAAAGAAATTCGGTTTTTCCGAAATTGAAGTGGTGATGAAAGGAGTTGGTAGCGCCAGAGATTCCGCTTTGAAATCTTTAGCGGGTCAGGGATTCAGCATTTTATCAATAAAAGACGTGACGCCGATTCCGCACAACGGTCCGCGTCCGCCAAAAAAGAGAAGAGTATAATATAAAAAGTTTAAAAGTTATGTTGTTAAAATCCAAAGAAAAAAAAGAACGCGCGTTGGGGGTTAAGCTTGGTTTAAAAGCCGAGCGTTGTGATTCGCCAAAATGCGCGATGATTAGGCGTCCTTATAAACCGGGCATGCACGGCAAGAGTCGTCGCCGCAAATCAGCTTCGGAATACAGCCAACAGCTTCTTGAAAAGCAAAAAATGAAGATAATCTACGGCTTAAAAGAATCGCAATTGAAAAAAATCGTGAAAGAAATAATGAAAAAAGGATTGCCAAGCCAGAGAATTATCGTTCTTTTGGAACGCCGTCTTGATAACGCGGCTTTTAGGATTAGATTGGCGGCATCAAGAATTATTGCCAGACAATTAGTGAACCACGGCCATATTTTCGTCAACAATAAAAAAGTAACCATTCCTTCGTATTTGGTAAAAGCAGGTGATGTTATATCAATAAATCCATTATCTAAAAATCTATTGATTTTTAAAGATTTGCAGAATATTATTAAAAAACACGACGCGCCCGAATGGTTTCAAGTTGACGGCGATAAATTGGAGGCAAAAATAAAATCATTGCCAACAAGCATTTTAGAAGAATTATTATTTGATATAAATTTGGTTGTGGATTATTATTCTAGATAAAAATTATGCAATACCAATATCTTAGCGAAACAGTAAAAATTAAAAAAGTTTCGGAAACAAACGTTGAGGGAGTTTTTGAAGTTGAGGGGCTTTATGCCGGTTACGGCCTCACTTTGGGCAATGCTTTGCGAAGAGCGCTTTTGTCTTCTTTGCCCGGCGCCGCCATCACTCAGATAAAAATTAAGGGCGTAAAACATGAATTTTCAACCATAGCGGGCGTAAAAGAGGATATTGTAGAAATTATTTTAAATCTTAAAAAAATTCGCTTTAAGCTTTATTCCGATGAACCACAAGTTCTTTCTTTAAAGGCGAAAGGGGAGAAAAAAGTTTTAGCCCGAGACATTGAAGTTAATCCAGAAGTTGAAATAGTCAGTTCTTCCGCTCATATTCTTTCATTAACCGGAAAAAATGCCGAAATTGAAATGGAATTAACCGTTGAAAAAGGATTGGGGTATATGGCGGCAGAGAATAGAAAAGCCGATAAATTGCCGGTGGGCGTGATTGCCATTGATTCGTTTTTTAGTCCGATTATCAGCGTGAATTTTGTCGTTGAGAATATGCGCGTTGGAGAAAGAACGGATTATAACAGGTTAAGAATTTTTATTAAGACGGATGGAAGTATAACGCCGTCAAAAGCGCTTCATAAATCCGCGAATATTTTAAAAGACCATATTGAAAAAGTGGTGCTGATTGAAGTTAAAGAGATTGAATCGGAGAAAACTTTATTTGCCGGAAAAAAGGGAAAAAAAGCGGTCAAGGAAAAAGAAGAAAAAAAGAAAAAGAAAAAATAATGAACCCCCACACCAAACGAGTTGTGGGGAGAATAAATTAATAATAGTATAAAAATAAGAGTGAAATTTTATTATCATATTAAATATAATATTGTAATAGATATAAACTCGTTATGGTGTGGGGGTGAAGCATCTTAAAAAGGGAAGAAAATTTCATAGAGCAAGGGGTCAGCGCCGGGCTCTTTTAAAAAGTTTAATCGCCAATTTAATCATTAAGGAAAAAATTGAAACTACGGAAGCGAAAGCTAAAGAAATTAAATCGGCAACGGAAAAATTAGTCACGCTTGCCAAGAAACAAAGCGTGGCGTCTTTAAGGATTATTTTATCAAGATTAAGCAATAAAGCGGGACAAAAATTGTATTATCAAATCGCGCCGCGATATACCGAAAGAAAAGGGGGATATTTGAGAATAATCAAATTGGCAAAAGTCAGAAAGAATGATGCCGCCAAGATGGCGATAATTGAGTTTGTGTAAAGGGGGATTGACACGTGGCAATTGATTGGCTATCATATTAATTGTCATTAAAATAAATAAAAAGTCGCAAATAAATAAGTTCATAAAGTTATAAGGTTCGTAAAGTTATAAAGTTCATAAAGTTTTTAAAGTTAAACTTTATAACTTTCAACTTTATAAACTTTTAACTTAAATTATTATGGCTGAAAAAGCAAAATTTGAAAGAAATAAGCCGCATTTGAATGTCGGCACGATTGGGCACGTTGACCACGGCAAAACTACTTTAACTGCCGCGATGACGCACATCCTTAAATTAAAAGGTCTTATCGAAAAAGAGGAAACGATTGACCAAATTGACAATGCTCCTGAGGAAAAGGCGAGAGGTATTACCATTGCCATTCACCACTCCGAATATGAGTCAGAAAAAAGGCATTACGCGCACGTTGATTGTCCGGGACACGCAGATTATATTAAAAACATGATTACCGGAGCCGCTCAAATGGATGGAGCGATTTTAGTCGTTTCCGCGGCTGACGGTCCGATGCCTCAGACTCGCGAACACATTTTGTTGGCGCGCCAAGTCGGCGTTCCGGCGATTGTCGTTTTCTTGAACAAAACAGATATGGTTGACGACCCGGAGCTTATTGATTTGGTTGAAGCCGAAGTAAGAGAACTTTTGAAAAAGTATCAATTCCCCGGCGATACAACACCAATTATCCGCGGTTCGGCTGTGAAGGCTTTAGTTGCGAATTCGGCTGATGATGAAGCGGCTAAGCCGATATTGGATTTACTTAAAGCTCTTGATGATTTTATTCCAGAGCCAGTTCGCGAAACCGACAAGCCGTTTTTAATGCCGGTTGAAGACGTGTTTTCAATTGAAGGTCGCGGTACGGTTGTTACGGGAAGAATTGAAAGAGGAATAGTTAAAGTTAATGATGAAATTGAAATTATTGGAATAAAACCAACTGCAAAAACCGTAGTCACCGGCATTGAAATGTTTAAGAAACTTCTTGACGAAGGACGGGCTGGAGACAACGTCGGCGTTTTGCTTCGCGGACTTAAAAAAGAAGATGTGGAACGCGGACAAGTTTTGGCAAAAATCGGAAGCGTTACTCCGCACACTGAATTTGAAGCAGAAGTTTATATTTTAAGCAAGGAAGAAGGCGGACGCCACACTCCGTTCTTTAAGGGATACAAGCCGCAATTCTACATCAGAACGACTGATGTTACTGGGGAAGCGTTTTTACCTGAAGGAATGGAAATGGTTATGCCTGGCGACACCGTGAAACTCAACGTTAAATTAATTGCTCCAGTGGCTCTTGAAGAAAAACAAAGGTTTGCTATTCGTGAAGGAGGTAAAACTGTGGGAGCGGGAGCGGTGACGAAGATAATTAAGTAAAGGGCTTTGTTCACGCCAGAGGCGGGATTACAAAACCTTTACTTTGCCAAGGCGGGGTGCTCATAATTGTAGTGAAATTTTTTTCTCTGCAATATGAGCTTAAAAATTTCAACAATTATGGCAAAAGAAGAATCTTTACAATCAAAAATAAGGTTAAGGATAAGGTCCTATGATCATCGGCTGATTGACAATTCTGTCAAGCAAATTATTGAGATGGCTTTGCGTAATGGCGCCGAAGTTATCGGACCGATTCCTCTACCAACGGAAATAAAACGTTATACCGTCAATCGTTCAACTTTTGTCCATAAAACTAGCCGCGAGCAGTTTGAACTTCGCGTTCATAAACGATTGGTGGATATTCTTAATCCTAATCAGAAAATTATTGAATCTTTTGGCGGCTTAAATCTTCCGGCAGGAGTGGATATAGAAATAAAGATGAAGTAATAAAAAGTCCCATCATAGCGGGACTTTTTATTTATGATTATTTGTTGTATTATATGCGGAAATACTTTATATAATAACAAGTTGGGCGAAATTTTAATTCAATTTTATTATGAAAAAAGAAAATTATTCCAACGCTCAATTTAATAAAATAGATACTTACAAAGGGCATAATGTCTATACGCATAACTTTGTGCCAAAAGAATCAGTGGCAAAAATGGATCCAGCGGGTGGGATAATGTTGAATACCGAAGCGTTTGAAATTCTCAAAAATAAACCAGATTATTTGGAAAGGATATATAAACACGAAATAGAAGCTGGAGCAATTCATGATGCTCATGAATGTGAAGATAAGGATATCCTTTTTTATTTAAGAGATAACGGCTACGATTTTGGTAATTTTAAATTTGAATAAAATTGGGTTAAAACATTTTCATTTTTAATAGAGTTTTCCGAATTTTTTTAAAAAAATACCCCGACAGTAAGTATATGTGGGGTATATATCTAATCACCTCCTTCCTTGTTCTAATAAGTGTTTTTTAAATGCCGATAACTTTAACTTTTGGATATTCTTCAAAAATAACTCTTTTCTTTTCAACACGCTCTTTTTTTGTAAGAACGCATATCTCATTAAATCGCCCAAGGTAATAGGCCTTAACGAGATCGTCTCCATTAATTGGGCATAAAACTGAGCCGGCATAGAGAATTGGTTGCAGTATGACAATATTTTTCTCCACAAACTTATCTCGGAGCCTTTTTTCCTCGTGTTCTAAGATGTCCCATATAACCATCATTTCTTCCCATGTCTTTGTGATGCGACGTCCGAGTTGGTCAAACTCCACAGCATAACCAGCCTTTTTTAACGCGGCGCTAATTTTTGTTCCACCTCCGCAAATAATAACCACATAATAATTACTTTGCGCTTTTTGAACGACAAAATCAAAAAATTGTTGGCTGTCGGTTATATCACCCGAGCCTTTAATTAAAATATTTCTCATTTTCTCTCCTTTTTCTTTTGTTAATTAGCTCACTAGAATTTAATTAAACTCCAATTTTATGAAATGTCAATAGCGCGTGTTGTCCCAGTAGATTATTGACATTTATTTTCACATTTGCTATCTTTATTGGTAATGTTAAATTCTAATTTAACATAAATATTTTCTACAGATTAAGCCACCGTTATTTAATATAACGGAATTGCGAAGCAGCCGGCTAATCTGGCTGTTTTTATTGTAAAAATTATTATGGCATTCATATTGGGTAAAAAATTAAAAATGTCCCAGATTTGGAAAGATGATAAAATTGTTCCGGTAACGCTTATTCAAGCGGGTCCGATAACGATAACGCAAATAAGGACAAAAGAAAAAGACGGCTATGAAGCGGCTCAGGTTGGATTTGACGCGACAAAGAAAAAAATAAACAAGCCGGAAAAAGGTCACTTAAAAGATTTGGGCAATTTTAGACACCTTAAAGAGTTTAAGGTTTCAGAGTTGGAAAGCTTAAAAGTTGGCGATGTTTTTACGGTTGAACAATTTAATGAAGGAGATAAAGTGAAGGTTGGCGGCTTGAACAAGGGCCGTGGATTTCAGGGAGGAGTAAAGCGGCATGGATTTGCCGGCGGACCAAAAACACACGGTCAAAAAAATCGTCATAGGGCTCCGGGTTCAATCGGTGCTACGGCTCCGCAAAGAGTTATGCCGGGATTAAGAATGGCTGGTCATATGGGAACAGAAAGAGTGACGGTCAAAAATTTAAAAGTTGTTTCAATTGACAAGGAAAACAATATTTTAACGCTTAAAGGCGCGGTTCCGGGGATGAAAGGGATATTATTGGAAATTAGAAGTATGAAGTAGGAATTATGAATTATGACTATAGATATTTTTGATAAACAAAATAAAAAAACGGAAACGATGGAATTGCCAGAGCGGATTTTTAAAGTTAAATTCAATTCTACCTTAATACATCAGGCGCTTTTGGCGCAGATTGCCAATCAGCGTTCGCCATTGGCGCATGCCAAGGGAAGGGGAGAAGTTTCCGGCGGCGGCAAGAAACCGTGGCGCCAAAAAGGAACCGGCCGGGCAAGGCATGGTTCAATTCGTTCACCTATATGGAAAGGCGGCGGCGTTACATTTGGTCCGTCAAAAGAAAGGATATTTGCGAAAAAAATAAATAAAAAAATGAACCGATTGGCTATTTTCAGCGTTTTGTCAAAGAAAGCGGAGGATGGTGATTTAAAAATTTTTGAAAAATTTGAATTTGACATTAAAAAAGCTAAAACAGCCGCAATGGTAAAATTTTTAAATAATTTATTCGGCGGGAAAAAGAGCGTTCTTTTGGTTTCGTCTTTAAAAAACAATATAAATAAAGTCGTTTCTAATATAAAAAACGTTAATGCTATTGGTTCGCAATCATTAAATGTCCATGATTTGCTTAAATATAAAAATATTATTTTTGAAAAAGAGGCGATAAGCGAGATAGAGAAGCATTATGTTTAAAAGTATGGGTATTTTTAAAAAAACACAATCAAAAAAAGATTTGTCTGTGAAGTCGGGAGAAAAAAAATCAGAATCGGTAAAAAATCAAATTGCGGCGCAAGTTGAAAAAGCGATTATTAATCCGCAGGAGGCAATGAAAATAAAACATCCGTGGATAACCGAAAAAGTCGGTCATTTGATTAATTTAAGAAAATACGCTTTTTTGGTTGATAAAAAAATCAATAAGCCGCAGGTGGCAAAAGCGATAGAATCTATTTATGGAGTGAAAGTTTTATCGGTGAATATAATTAATAAAAAAGGGAAAATTAAGTCATTGGGGCGCAGTAAGGGGAAGGTCCCGGGACATAAAAAAGCAATAGTGACGTTAAAAGAAGGCCATAAAATTGACGTAATGCCCACGTAATCACAAATCATAAAGCATGAAGCTTGAATCATTAACAATGTTTCATGTTCCATGTTCCATGTTCCATGAAGAAATACAAACCAACAACTCCATCAAGGCGAAATATGACAGTTCCGACATATCGGGGAGTTTTGAGTATGGTTGAACCGTTTAAGGCGCTTGTAAAAAGATTGCCGAATTGTTCGGGCAGAAATAATCAAGGAAGAATTACGGTTCGCCACCAGGGCGGAGGCAATAAAAAACTTTACAGAATAATAGATTTCAAGCAAAATAAACTGAATGTTCCGGCTAAAATTGAAACGATAGAATACGACCCGTACAGGACGGCCTTTATTGCTTTAATTATTTATCGCGATGGAGAGCGTTCGTATATTTTAGCCAATAAAAATATGAAAGTCGGAGATGAGATTTTAGTTTCGGAAAACGCCGAACTTAAAGAGGGAAACCGTTTATTGTTGAAAAATATTCCAGTTGGATATTCTATTTACAATATTGAATTAAATAAAGGCGCGGGCGGGGTGTTGGCAAGATCGGCCGGATCTTACGCGCAAGTTTTAGCCCAGGAAAACGGCTGGACGAATTTAAAACTTTCTTCGGGAGAAGTAAGAAAGATAAAATGGGATAATTTTGCCTCTCTGGGACAAGTTTCCAATTCTGAATGGAGTTTGACGAATATCGGTAAAGCTGGTCGTTCGCGAGGAATGGGCATTCGGCCGACAGTTAGAGGAACCGCGATGAATCCTTGCGACCATCCTTACGGCGGTGGCGAAGGTAGACAGCCGCGTGGAACAAGAAAGCCGAAAACAGCATGGGGTAAAATTACCGGCGGAAGAAAAACAAGGAATAAGAAGAAGTGGAGCAATAAAATGATAGTTAAAAGAAGAAAATAATCCCTCACCCTTCAAAGATAATTAAGAAGAGTTGGGGGAGGTAGAATATTTATGTTATATATAAAATAAATTAATTTAATCTTCATAAGGTTTAACTTGTAAATTTTATAAAAATTTACAAGCAATCTTTGAAGGGTGAGGGATGAGTAGAAGTTCAAAAAAAGGTCCTTATGTTGACCAAAAATTATTAAAAAAGATGTCAAAATTGAAATCGGGCGACCCGACGATTATTAAAACTTGGGCGCGCGATTCGGAAATTTCTCCAGAAATGGTTGGTTTTACGTTTGGCGTTCATAATGGCAAGAATTTTATTAGTGTGAGAGTAACCGAAGAAATGATTGGCCATCGGCTAGGAGAATTCTCTTTAACGAGAAAATTCATCAGACACGGCGGAAAAATGCAAAAGGAATTAGAAAAGAAAACAGAGGATAAAAAAGTTTAAAAGTTTATGAATATAGCAACAGCAAAACTTAATTATTTGAGAATGGCGCCGCGTAAAACGCGTTTGGTTGCCAATATGATTAAAGGATTATCGGCAAATGAAGCCGAAGCCCAGCTTTTGTTGCATTCTAAAAAAGCAGGCGAACCGATTTTAAAGCTTTTACGTTCGGCAATTGCCAATGCTAAGCAAAAAAACATTCAATTGGAAAATTTATTTGTCAAAGAAATAAGAGTTGACCAGGGGCCGATGCTGAAAAGATTTATGCCGAGAGCGCAGGGAAGAGCCACGCCGATTCAAAAGAAAACAAGCCACATCACTTTAATTTTGGCTGAATCTGAAAAGGCGAAAAAGCCGAGATTTAAAATAGTCAAACAGGAAAGAATCAAAAAAAGCGTAGCGGAAAAAATCAAAAAAGAAAAATTTGAAGCAAAAGAAAAATCAAAAGAAGAAGAAATAATAAAGGAAGTGAAACCAGTTGAAAAAATAGGTTTTACAAAAAGAATGTTTAGAAGGAAATCAATATAAATATGGCTCAAAAAATTAACCCAATATCATTTAGAATAGGAATAACAAAGGATTGGAAATCTCGATGGTTTCCGAAGAAATTTAATTTCGCAAAATTATTAGAAGAGGATGTTTTAATTAGAAAAATTATTGATAAAAGAATTAAGAATGCCGGCATTGACAGCGTTGAGATAGAAAGAATGGGGAATAAATATAAAATTGCGGTTAAGGCGGCAAGGCCTGGTTTAATTATCGGCAGAGGAGGAAAGGGAATAGAAGAATTAACGAAGGCCTTGGAAGCGTCTTTGAAAAAAATAAGAGAAATAAAAGACGATAAAAATAAAATTTCTTTAAGTTTAAATATTGAAGAATTGAAAAGATCGGATATTTCAGCCAATATTATTGCTCAAAATATCGCTTGGGATTTAGAGAAAAGAATGCCTTTCAGGAGAACAATTAAAAAATATCTTGAGCAGGTAACGCAAAACAGAGAAGTTAAAGGAGCGAAAATTAAAGTGTCCGGAAGATTGGATGGAGCGGAAATTGCCAGAACGGAACAATTGGCAAAAGGCAGATTGCCGCTTCAAACATTAAGAGCTGATATTGATTACGGTGAAGCCACGGCTTTTACCACTTTTGGCACAGTGGGAGTAAAAGTATGGATTTACAAAGGAGAGATATTTAATAAAAAAGATTTAAAAGTATAAAAATATGTTAATGCCAAAAAAAGTAAAACATAGAAAATGGCAAAAGGGGAGGTCGCGAAAACGCCAAACGGAAACAAGAGGAATATATTTAAGTTTCGGCAGTTTTGGCATTCAAGCTATGGAAAGCGCCTGGATTAATTCAAGGCAGATAGAAGCCGCAAGGAAAGCGATCACTCATTTTACAAAAAGAGGAGGAAGAATTTGGATAAGAATTTTTCCCGATAAACCGATTACAAAAAGGCCTCCGGAAGTAACGATGGGAGGCGGTAAGGGGGCGGTTGACCATTATGTTTTTCCGGTAAGACCAGGCAGGATTTTATTTGAAATGGACGGTGTGAGCAAGGAAATAGCGAGAGAAGCCATGAGAAGGGCCGGCCATAAATTGCCGATTAAAACAAGAATAGTGGAAGAATAATCCCTCACCCTTCAAAGATAATGAAGAATTTGGGGAAATAAAATATTTTTATGTTATATATAAATAAAATAAATTAAATATTCATAAGATTTAATTTGTAAATTTTTATAAAATTTACAAGCAATCTTTGAAGGGTGAGGGATGAAAAAACAAGAAATTAAACAAATGAAAAATTGGTCGTTATTGGAGCTTAAGAAAAATCTGTCTGAATATCAGGGAAAACTAAGGAAATTAAAAGTTGATTTATTTTATGGTAAAGTCAAGAATATTAAAGAAATTAAAAACGTTAAAAAATCAATTGCGAGAATATTAACGATAATAAACAAATGAGAAAATTACAAGGCATAATCGTATCGGATAAAATGGACAAGACGCGCGTTATTGCGATAACGCGTCTTAAACAGCATCCGCGCTACAAAAAATATTATAAAGTTACCGAAAGATTTAAGGCGCATGACGAGAAAAATGAATATAAGAATGGAGATAAAGTGGTGATAGAAGAAACAAGGCCGATGAGCAAAGAGAAAAGATGGAAAATAATTGAGAAAATTATATGATACAAGAACGTTCAATTTTAAAAGTGGCAGACAATAGTGGCGCTAAAATAGTCCGTTGTTTTAGGATTCTTGGCGGGACAAAACGTCATTATGCGGAAATAGGCGATGTGGTTGTCGCATCTGTTCAAGAAGCGGAGCCGAGAAAAGCCGTTAAAAAGAAAGATATTGTGAGAGTGGTGATTGTTCGGCAAAGAAAGTCTTTGCGCCGCAGTGACGGCTCTTACATCAGATTCAGTGAAAATGCCGTTGTGTTGATTGATGAAAAAAAAGAACCCAAAGCCACAAGAATTTTCGGTCCGGTTCCAAGGGAATTAAAAGAAAAAGGATTTGAAAAAATTGTTACAATGGCGGAAGAAAT
Source organism: Patescibacteria group bacterium (assembly GCA_038063335.1). Lineage (GTDB taxonomy): Bacteria > Patescibacteriota > Minisyncoccia > UBA6257 > UBA9933 > JAJYWO01. The sequence goes on along the minus strand of JBBTVF010000045.1, from coordinate 21,891 downwards.
AGTATGAAAATAAAAAAGAACGATACAATTAAAATATTGACGGGTAAAGATAAGAATAAAACGGGCAAAGTTTTAAAGGTTTTTCCGACTAAAAATAAAATTTTAGTTGAGAATTTGAATATTTTTAAAAAGCATGTTCGTCCCAAGAAACAAGGAGAAAAAGGACAGATTATCTCCATTCCAAGGCCGATTGATGTTTCAAACGCAGCGATTCTTTGTTCATCTTGCGGAAAAACAACAAGAGTCGGATATAAAATAGATAAAGGGAATAAGACGAGAATTTGCAAAAGATGTTCAGCCAATATTTAATAAGCTAATTAAATGAATAAAAAAATTATTAAAAAAACAAAAGTAAAATCCGAACGTAAAAATGATTTAGCTGTTCCGCGTTTGGAAAAAATTGTCATTAATGTTGGAGTTGGGAGAATGAGTCAACAGCCTAATTTTACCGAAAAAATATTGCCGGAAATAATAAGGGATTTTGCCACAATAACGGGACAAAAGCCGGCGTTAACATCGGCTAAAAAATCAATTGCTGGCTTCAAAACAAGGGAAGGACAGGTTGTGGGAATGAAAGCAACCTTGCGGCGCCAGCGAATGAGAGATTTCTTGGAAAGATTGGTTAAAATAGCATTGCCTCGCGTAAAGGATTTTAAGGGGATTAACCTTAATAATATTGACAGCAACGGCAATTTGACAATCGGATTAAAAGAAAATGTTGTGTTTCCGGAAATTAACCCCGAGCTTTTGAAGTTTGACTTCGGATTGGAAATCAGTATTGTAAATAATGCTAAAATAAAAGAAGAAGCAATAGAATTGTACAGGAAATTAGGAGTACCATTGAAAAAACATGGCTAAAACATCAGTTATCGCAAGAGCAAAAAAGAAACAGAAATTTTCAACGCGAGGCGTACTTCGCTGTTTTAAATGTGGCAGAAAAAGAGGATATATTAGAGATTTTGGATTATGTAGAATTTGTTTCAGAGAAATGGCTAGTAGGGGGGAAATACCCGGCGTTAAAAAAGCGAGCTGGTAATATTTATGTATATTAATTTACTGACACAACTTAAAAATGCGCAGGCGGTTAAGAAAGAAAATGTAAAAATTCCTTATTCAAAAATTGATGAGGGTATTTTGAAAATTTTAGTTTCTAATAATTATATAGAGAATTTTGAAAAGAAAGGGCAAAAAATCAAACGTTATTTTGATGTTAAATTGAAATATGTTGAGAATAAAGGGGCAATTAACGGAATAAAATTAATCAGCAAACCGTCCCGCCGCATTTATATCGGTTTTGAAAAAATAAGGCCGGTGAAGCACGGTTATGGATTAATGGTAATTTCAACTTCAAAAGGAATTATGGGCGGTCAAGAAGCTAAAAAGGCGAAAATAGGCGGATTGGCGCTGTTTGAAATTTGGTAATAAAAAAGTTTAAAAAAATATGTCTAAAATAGGAAAAAGACCAATAATTATACCTGAGGATGTTGACGTTGAAATTAACGGCGATGTTTTTAATTTTAAGGGGAAAAACGGGGAATTTTCATTAAAAATTATGTCTGGCGTTAAAGTTGATATTCAAGATAAAAAGATTATGGTGTCTATTTTGGACGAATCTCAGCAATCAAAAGCCAACTGGGGAACTATGAGGGCGTTGATGAATAATGCTATAATCGGAGTGAAAGAAGGATTTGAAAAAATATTGGAAATTGAAGGAGTCGGCTACCGCGCTTCAATGGACGGCAATAATTTATTGTTGAATCTTGGTTTTTCTCATCCTATTAAAGTGGCTCCTCAAAAAGGAATAAAAATAGTGGTTGATAAAAATACGATTAAAATTTCCGGAATTGACAAATTTTTAGTCGGACAAACGGCGGCTGAAATAAGAGCTTTTAAAAAGCCTGAACCGTATAAAGGTAAAGGAATTAGATATCAAGGAGAAATAATAAAAAGAAAAGAAGGTAAGAAAGCAGCCGGAGCGACTAAATAATCCCTCACCCTTCAAAGATAAAAAATTTGAAAGGCGGGGATTAATAATAAAAATAAAGAATATAAATAAACCAATAAATAAAAACTTCAATTATTATATATTATAAATTTTATTAAAATTTATAATAAAATCTTTGAAGGGTGAGGGATGAATAAAAAGAAATTATTAAATAAAATTAGAGAACGTAGAAAAACGCGCGTGCGCGCTAAAATTAAAGGAACGCCGGAGAAGCCGAGATTTTCTATTTTTAAAAGTAATCGTTATATTTACGCGCAATTAATTGATGATTCAACCGGCAAAACATTGGTTAGCGCGTCAAAAGTTTCTTCAAAAGACGCTTCGGCATCATTGGGAGAAATTATTGGAAAAAAGTCATCTGAAAAAGGAATAAAAAGCGCGATTTTTGACAGGGGTGATTATAAATATCACGGTCGCGTTAAAGTTATTGCCGATGCCGCGCGGAAAGCGGGATTAAAAATTTAATCATAAACAATGAATCAACAAGGACAAACAACTGAAAAAAGATTTTCAAGAGTATCGCGAGATATAAAGAGACAGCCTTCTGAATTTAAGGAGAAGGTTATTGATTTGCGGCGTGTTACCAGAGTTATGGCTGGCGGAAAACGTTTTAAATTCAGAGCAACGGTGGTTATCGGAAATGAAAAAGGCAGTGTTGGCATAGGAATTGCCAAGGGGATGGATGTCATGCAAGCCGTTGATAAAGCCAAAACTGACGCCAAAAAACATTTAATCGCGCTGAAATTAAAAGGCAAAACAATACCGCATGAGATTGAAGCTAAATTCAGCGCCGCAAAAGTTTTAATAAAACCGGCAAAGGAGGGTCACGGATTAAAAGCCGGAGGTTCGGTTAGGACTGTGCTTCTTTTGGTCGGAGTCAGGGACGCAACCGCAAAATGCCTTGGCGGCACTAAAAATAAGTTAACAAATGCGATGGCGACGATAGAAGCGTTGAAAAAATTAAAAGTTTAAAAGTTATGCAACTTCACGAATTAAAATCACAATTTAAAAAGAAAAATAAGAAGCGTGTTGGGCGTGGAGGCAAACGCGGCACTACTTCCGGAAAAGGGCAAAAGGGCCAGAAATCAAGGGCTGGGCATCGTATTAAGCCGGCCGAGAGAGAAATGATTCAGCGTTTGCCTAAACTTAAGGGTCTTAAAAATAAATCGCTTAATAAAAAATCGGCGGTTATCAATATTAAAGATTTATTAAAAATTGACGGTGAATTGATAAATAGGGAGATTTTAATTAAATCCGGATTAATAAGAAAATCTGATAAAAAAATAAAAATTTTAGGCAATGGCGAAATTAAAAAAACTTTTCAAATAGAGGGATTGGAAATTTCCGAAAACGCCAAGAAAAAAATAGAATCCGCGGGCGGCAAAATCAATGACTAGTTTCCTCCAAATTTTTAAAATAGGCGACCTTCGCAAAAAGATTTTTATTGTGGCTTTTTTATTGGTTTGCTTTCGCGTTTTAACCGCGGTGCCTTTGCCGAATATTGATGTTTTAAGATTGAAAGAATTTTTTGGGTCAAATCAATTATTCGGTTTTTTAAGCATGTTTTCCGGTGGCGGTTTGGAAAATTTGTCAATTGCCATGCTCGGTGTCGCGCCGTACATCACAGCAACAATTATAATGCAGCTTTTGACCATGATTTTTCCTCATTTAAAGGAAATTTATTATGAAGAAGGGGCGGCTGGTCGCGCGAAATTCAACCGTTATTCAAGATATTTAACGGTTCCATTGGCGTTTTTACAGGCTTACGGATTCTTGAATATTTTGCGTTCAAAAGCGGTGATTCCGCAATCCGGGCTGTTTGATATTGTAATTGACGTTCTTTTGGTTACGGCCGGAACAATGATTGTGGTTTGGCTTGGAGAATTAATCAGTGAACAAAAAATCGGCAACGGCATTTCTCTTATAATTTTTGCCGGCATCGTAAGTGGATTGCCGACTATAATTTATAATGCCGTTATCTCGTACGACCCTTCGCAATTATTAACTTATGTTATTTTCGCGGCAGTCGCGGTGGTGGTTATCGCTGGCGTGGTTTTTATTCAGGAGGGCGAAAGAAAAATACCGATTGTTTACGCTAAGCGGGTGAGGGGAACGAAAATGTACGGCGGCGCTTCCAGTTATTTACCGTTGAAAGTCAACCAAGCGGGCGTAATTCCGATTATTTTTGCGATTTCCATTTTACTTTTTCCCCAATTTTTTGCCCAAATTGCCTCTATTTTTTCCCAGGATTTCGCTTTAAAGCTCAATGATTGGGTGAATATGTTTTTTGGCAACCAATATATTCATTCCCTTTTTTATTTTATTTTAGTCGTTGTTTTCACTTATTTTTACACTGCTGTTACTTTTGACCCGAAAGAAATTTCTAAAAATCTTCAGCGTGCCGGAGGTTTTATCTCCGGAGTCAGGCCGGGTGAATCAACGTCCGCTATTTTATCAAAAATAATCAGCCGTCTTACTTTCAGCGGCGCTCTTTTCTTGGGGTTAATCGCCATTTTACCGAATATCACCCAAATGATTACCGGAATTACGATATTTGCCATCGGTGGCACAGCGCTTCTTATTGTTGTTTCCGTGGCTTTAGAAACGATGAAACAGATAAATTCCCAATTAGCAATGCGAGAATATGAAGAAATTTAAAGTCATTATTTTTCTCGGTCCTCCCGGTTCAGGAAAAGGAACTCAAGCGGCTTTATTGCGAAAAAAAATTGGATATGAATATATCGGTAGCGGCGATTTATTGAGAAATCGGGCAAAAATAAAAAATTATACCGGGGGAAAAATCAAAGAGGTTATAGACAAAGGAAAACGAGCGCCAACGCCGGTAATTTTTAAAATTTGGATGGATAAGTTAGAGTCTTTTAAAAATAAAAAGAATTTAAGAGGTTTTGTTATTGACGGCAGTCCTCGAACGGTTCCAGAGGCGGAAATGTTGGAACAGGCGCTTGAATGGTATGGTTGGAATAAAAATAAAAAAGTTATTTTTATTGATATCCCGTCCAAAGAAATTATAAATCGGCTTACTAAAAGAAAGATGTGCAAGAAATGCGGCAGGATAATTCCTTATTTCGAGAAATTCAGAAAACTTAAAAAATGTGATGAATGCGGGGGAAATTTAGAAAAGAGAGTAGACGATAATTTAAAAGGCGTAAAAGAAAGATTAATATGGTTTAAAACGGATGTTTTGCCAGTGGTCGCTTATTACAAAAAGAAAAATATGATTATTGCGATAAATGGAGAACAATCAATAGAAAATGTTGCCGGAGATATTTTAAAATCATTGGATAAAAAATGATTTGTATTTATTCTTCATCGGAAATAAAATCCATTGCTGATTCGGGAGCAATTTTAGCGGAAGTTTTTGAAAAGACGGCTAAAGAGGCGAGAGTTGGAATGATTCTAAAAGATTTGGATAAATTGGCTTTCAAGTTGATTAAAGAATTGGGCGCTGAGCCGGCTTTTTTAAATTATCGTCCCAGTGGCGCGCTCAAGCCGTATTCGGCGACAATTTGCGCTTCGGTTAATGACGTAATAGTGCATGGTTTGCCGGATAATTATCAATTAAAAAACGGGGATGTTTTAAAACTTGATTCTGGCGTTAAGCATCGGGGATTTTATTCGGATGCCGCCATAACTGTCGGCATTGGAACAATTTTGCCGGAAGCCGGAAAATTGATAAAAGCGACAAAAATGGCGCTGGAAGAAGCGATTAAAATGGCGAAGCCAGGAAATTTTTTAGGCGATATCGGCTGGGTAATTGAAAAAGTTGCCAAGAAATTCGGAGTAAAAACCATAAAAGAGCTTACGGGGCACGGTATCGGTCGCGAACTTCATGAAGACCCGACTATTTATAATTTCGGGAAAAGAGGCAAGGGGATTGAATTAAAATCCGGAATGGTTTTGGCGATTGAACCGATGTTTGCCATCGGTACCGAAAAAATTATTCAAAAAAAAGACGAGAGTTGGGCAACGGCCGACGGCTCCTTGTCCGCTCATTTTGAACACACTATTGCGATTACCGATAAAGGGCCGAAAGTGTTGACGCAGATGTAAAAATCTGTAAAATAACAACAAATCAATGAATACAAAACCATTTTTATCCGTCATAATTCCGGCTTATAACGAAGCCAAAAGATTGCCGCTTACTCTGATTGATATTAATAAACATTTGAAAAAGGCGGATTTTTCTTATGAAATTTTAATTGTTAATGACGGCTCAACGGATGAAACTGCCGAAGCGGTTGCAAGATTTTCGCATATTATGGAAAATTTGAGATTAATAAATCAAAAAAATACCGGTAAGGGCGGAGCGGTAAAAAATGGAATGTTGGAAGCAAAGGGACAAATCAGATTATTTATGGATGCCGACAATTCCACTGCCATTGACCAGTTTGACAAGATGATGCCTTATTTCTCCGTTAAGGACGGAAAAGAAGGATATGGCGTTGTAATCGGTTCCCGCGACGTTAAAGGAGCGCAATTGGTGCCGCCTCAACCGTGGTATAAAAGGTTGGTGGGTAATCTTGGTAATTTATTTATTCAATTTATGCTTTTGCCGGGTATTTGGGATACTCAATGCGGATTTAAGGCTTTCACCGCAGAAGCGACTGAAAAAATTTTTCCGTTGATTAAAATTAACCGTTGGGGGTTTGACGTTGAAATTTTGGCTTTGGCGAAAAAATTCGGCTATAAAATTAAAGAAATTCCCGTTGTTTGGGTGAATAGTCCGTTTTCGCATGTCAAAGCATCGGCTTATATTCAAGTTTTATGGGAAGTAGTTAAAATACGGTACTGGATAACAATGGGGAAATATAAAAATTAGAAATTTATACTATGCAATATCTCTCAAAAGATAAATACGAAGAATTAAAAATAGAATTGGAAAGGTTGAAAAAAGAAGCTCGTAAGGAAGTTGCCGAGCGTCTTAAGCGCGCCAAGGAATATGGCGACCTTTCGGAAAACGCCGAGTATTCCGAAGCCAAGGAAGAACAGGCGCGCGTTGAGAGCCGGATTTTTGAATTGGAAAATGTTTTAAGAAACGCCAGTATTATCAAAAAAACAGGCGGGAAAGACATTATTCAAATAGGCTCCACAATTGAAGTTAAAAAAGGAAGTAAAGAATTAAAATATACCATTGTCGGTTCCAATGAGGCGCGGCCGGAAGCCAATTTGATTTCCAATGAATCTCCGCTTGGAAAAGCTTTTTTAGGAAAGAAAAAAGGCGATGTTGTGAAAATAGAAACTCCTGGAGGAAAAGTTGAATATAAAATAATGAAAATTGAGTAATATTTTATCATGCTTGAAGATATTATAGGCGAGCGTAAAAAAAAGCTGGAAAATTTTATTAAAGCCGGAATTGAACCGTATCCGGAAAAAGTCAAGCGGACACATAAAATTTTTGAAGTTTTGGCTGATTTTTCATTTCTACAAAAATCAAAAAAGAAAATATTTATTTGCGGAAGAATTTTCGGAATGCGCGTGATGGGCAATATCGCTTTTTACGATTTACGCGATGAAAGTGGCAAAATTCAGGGCGTTCTCAAAAAAGACAATTTAAAAAAGGAATTTGCGTTATTTAAGGATAATTTGGATATGGGCGATTTTATTGAAGTCGGCGGTTTTTTATTCACGACAAAAACCGGCGAAAAAAGCGTTGAAATAAAAAGTCTGCGGCTTTTGGTAAAGTCGTTAAGACCCTTACCGTCGCAATGGTATGGATTAGAAAACGTTGAAACGCGTTTGCGGAAAAGATATTTGGATATTTTAACTAATCCAGAGACAAGAGAAATTTTTATCAAAAAAAATATTTTTTGGAGGACGTTTCGCGAATGTTTGCAAAAAGAAGGATTTTTAGAATTAGAAACTCCAGTTTTAGAAGCCGTTCCCGGCGGCGCGGACGCGGAGCCGTTTATGACACATCATAATGCTTTGGGACAGAATTTTTATTTGAGAATTTCCCTGGAAATCGCTTTGAAAAAATTATTGGTAAGCGGTTATGAAAAAATTTTTGAAATCGGCAGAATTTTCAGGAATGAGGGAATCAGCTCCGAACATTTGCAGGATTACACGCAATTGGAATTCTATTGGGCTCATGAGAGTCAGGATACGCTGATGAAATTCGTTGAGAAAATGTATAAAGAAGTCATTAAAAAAACTTGCGGCAAATTGGAAACAAATTGGCAGGGTAACCCCGAAGGAAAGCAAGCTTCCCACGGGACAAGAAAAATAAATTGGAGCAAGAAATGGCCTAAAATTGATTATTCAAAAATTTTTAAGGAAAAAATCGGTTTGGATTTCAGTAAGGTTGGGCGCGATGAATTGTTTAAAAAAGCTAAAGAAGAGGGTTTAAAACCGGAAGCGGGACTCGGTAAGGGACGATTGATAGATTTATTATTTAAGAAAATAATAAGGCCGACTTTAATTCAGCCGGTTTTTCTTGTAAACCAGCCGGCGGAAATAGAGCCGTTGGCGAAAAGGCAGGAGAAAAATAAAAATTTAGTTTGTCGTTTTCAGATTGTCGCTTGCGGCACCGAGCTTGGCAAGGGATTTTCAGAAGCCAATGACCCGATTGACCAGCGTCAGCGTTTTGAAGAGCAAATGGCGCTTCGCGAGGGAGGAGATAAAGAGGCACAGCGTTTGGATGAAAATTTTTTGGAAGCGTTGGAATATGGAATGCCGCCGGCGGCCGGATTCGGCGTTTCGGAGCGGCTTTTCGCGGTTTTGATGGATAAGCCGGTGCGCGAAACAACAATTTTTCCCTTAATGAGGGTTGAAAAAAATAAGTGATTTTATTTTCCCATATAATTGCCGCTTCGGCAGTCGCGGCGCCGTTATTAAGCAGGCCCTTGGATTTTGCTAACACGGCGTTTATTTTTTTTGCTTCGTTTTTAAGCCATTTTTTCCTTGACGCTTTGCCGCATTGGGACTATAAAATGTTGTCGTTCCCGAAAGAAAACGGGGAAACAATATTTATTTTTAAAAAAAAATTATTCGCAAAGGATTTATTTAAAAATATTTTGGACGGTCTTGCGGGATTGGCAGGCGCGGTTTTTATCGTTGGTTTTCCAAAAAATTTTTTAGAATTTGTTTTATTCGGTTTGATTGTTTTCGGTTCTGTTTTGCCGGATGCGTTGGAGGCGTTGTATACCATTAAAAATTGGCGCGTTTTGGAACCATTGCATAAATTCCATATTGCGATTCACGGCAAACGGATTTTTATAAACAGGTCGTTTTGGGGATTTATTTCGCAAGTTTTAATCATAGCTTTTATTATTTTTATTTCTTCCGGATTTTAAAAATTTGACTTTTCATATTTTTTATAGTTAACTTATATTAGCTCTAATTTTAAATTTAAAATTTATAAAAAAATAAGGGGGAGGTGAGGTGTGTGATAAGATTTTCAAATGATAAAGAATATCAATTTTTTATGGCTTCTGGAATGATGGGTTTTGATGGAAATGGGGCAACGGTAGCTCATAAACATCTTTATTGTCTATTGTCTAAAATGGGACTGTATGACCCGTCTTTATTTGCCATTACCACTAAAACCATAACATTCCATCCAATATCCGGTCCTAAACAGATAAAGCCGTTAAAAAATGGCTGGTGGAATAATTATGGGCTGGATAATCCCGGCCTTAATAAATTTCTTTTAGAGAATAGTAAAGAGATAAAAAAGAAAAATAATATTATAATCTCGTTCGCCGGAAAAAAAAGATATGATTTGCGGATAATGGTAGATGTTATGCTTTCAAAATTTAAAAATATTTTGGCTCTTGAGTATGATGTTGCATGTTCAAATTGTGAAGAAGTTCGTGTTGGCGCAAACGAGACTATAAGAAATACAGAATTTCTTAAAAGAAATTTTAATAACGTTGATTTTTTCCTTAAGGTGGGGAAGGCGAGTAATCATTACAAGATGATTGCTAAAGAAACCGAGGGAATGGTAAAAGCCCTAAGAATTAATAGCATTCCTGCAAAAGGCGGCGGCGCGCTGTCGGGTAAAATAGCTCAGCCGGAAAATTGGCTAATAATGGAAGAACTGCTCGAAGCGTCAAAAACCCCTGTCATAGCCCCGAGTATTTGGAATTATGAAGATATGGATTTCGTTTTGAAAATGGGCGCGGCGGGAATAGATTTCGGTTCTGTTTCCATGTCTCATCCTATGAGGCTCTGGGCGCCAATGCTTCCGTCATTGTGGGCGAGAAGATATGAAGAACAACAGCGGCGCAATTCTTATTAAAAAGTGCCGCAAGATTAAAGACAAGATAATTTTTAATGGCAGAGAATTAATTTATTTTCTGCCATTTTTAATTTGTTTTTTGGATATTTTTGGGTTAAAATTGTTATATGTTGGATATTAAATTTATCAAAGAAAATGAAAAATTAGTAAAGCAAAATTGTGAAAACCGCAATTTTCAATGCGATATTGAACGGCTTTTGGAATTAGACGATAAAAGAAGGGAGCTGATAATAAAAATTGACGATTTAAAATCCGAAAAAAATAAATTAAACGATATTTTAAAATCCGGCGGAAATAAAAATGAAATTATTGAGAAGGGCAAACAAATTAAAAGTGAATTAGAAAAAAACGAGCCGGAATTGGATAAAATATTAGAAGAATGGAAAACACTTTTGATGCAAATTCCCAATATAACGCATCCCGCGGCTCCGATTAGTAAAGAAGAAACCGGAAGCGGGGAAATTGAAAAATACGGCGAATTGCCAAAATTTGATTTTGAGCCGAAGGGACACGAGGAATTAATGAAAAATCTTGATTTGGTCGATTTTGAAAGAGCGGCAAAAGTGAGCGGTTCAAAATTTTATTATCTTAAAAATGAAGGCGTGTTGCTGGAATTGGCCTTAATCAGGCTTGCGCTTGATAAATTAATTGTTAAAGGATTTATTCCTTTTATCACTCCAGATTTGGCGAAAGACGTTGTTTTAGAAGGAATCGGTTTTAATCCGCGCGGTCCTGAAACCCAGGTGTATTCAATTGAAAATTCGGATTTAAGTTTGGTTGGAACCGCGGAAATCACAATGGGCGGTTATCATATGAATGAAATAATTTCCGAAGAAAAATTGCCTTTAAAATACGCGGCATTATCCCATTGTTTCAGAACTGAAGCCGGCGGATACGGAAAACACAGCGCCGGTTTATATCGCGTACATCAATTTTCAAAAGTGGAAATGTTCGCTTATGTTTTGCCGGAAGAGTCGGAAAAAATACATACGGAATTTAAAAATATTGAAATAGAAATTTTTAAAGATTTGGGATTGCCGTTTCGGGTGATTGATATTTGCACCGGTGATTTGGGCGGACCGGCTTACCGAAAATACGATTTGGAAGCGTGGATGGTTTCCAAAAACGGCTGGGGAGAAGTGACTTCAACTTCGGATACGACAACTTATCAATCCCGCCGGCTCAATATTAAAGTTAAGCGCAAAAATGGTACCGCGGAATTTTTGCATATGCTTAACGGCACCGCTATCGCGGTTTCCCGCGCCATTATCGCTATTCTTGAAAATTACCAGCAGAAAGACGGCAGTGTGATTATTCCCGAAGTTCTAAGGAAATATTTAAATTTTTCAGTAATTGAAAATAAATAATCATTTTTATGGAATTTTATGTTGATGAAAAACAGCATAGAAAAAGGCGCCAGATTTTTAAATTGAAAATTTACATCGGATTGGCGGTTTTTCTATTATTATTGGTCGGAGTTTTTTATGCCGTTGTTTATTCGCCGTTATTTCGGATAACGAGAATTAATGCTGACGTGAATATAGAAGAGCTTAAAAATTTTTTCAGTAGCCGTTCAAAAATAGCGAAATTTTTGGGAAGAGATAATATATTAATTTGGAATAATAATGTTGGGGATTTTTTAAAACAAAATCCCCAAATTATGAATTTATCGGTTGAAAAAAATTATTTTCGCAGAGAAGTTAAGGTTGATTTTCAAAAAAGAGAACGATTTGGCATTTGGTGCCAGCAAAACGAAATTTGTTGGTGGTTTGATAAAAATGGCGTGGTGTTTGAACACGCTCCCAAAACGGAAGGAGAAATGATTTATAAAGTTGATGATTTTTCCGAAAGGCGATTAATAATCGGCAATAAAATTATTAAAGAAGATTTATTGGCTAATTTATTGAAAATTTTCAATATTCTTGAACAAAGCGGTTTAAATGTCAGGACATTACAGATAAAAGATTTAAGCTTACAGGAAGCAACAGTTGAACCGGTAAATATTTTGATGCCGAAAATTTATTTTAGTTTGAGATTCGACCCTGCGTTTGCCATGCCAGCAATTCAGGCTATTAAAGAATACGGATTGAATAAAATAGAATATGTTGATTTTCGGGTGGAGAATAGGGCATATTATAAAATTAAATAATGAATTATGAAGTATGAATAAAGAAATAAAATATTATAACAAAGGTATTTCTCTTTTAGAACTTATAATTTACATCGCGATTTTTTCCGTCATTATTTTAGTAATGTCGGAAATATTTTTTGCTTCCATAAAAGGGGGAGATTTAGCGAGTGTTCGTTTTGATGTTTCGCAAAATATGCGTTTTGCGACGGAAAAAATCAGACAAGCGGTTTTTGACGCTTCGGCGATTAGTGTTTCCGGAATATGCCCACTTAATACTTTAAATGTCACTAGCACGATTAACGCCGCCACTTCTTCTATTTTTGTTGAATCGGGAATTTTAAAAATCAGCGGTGTAAATGGCACAGAAAGCATTACTTCCGAAAGTGTGATTGCCACAACCACTCCGGCAGATTGTCTTTTTACGGTTATTTTGAATCCACAGCCGGCTAAGGCGACTCTTCAAGCGAAGTTAAAAATGGTTTATAATAGTCAAGGGAGAAGCGATTTAGACGTTGCGGAATCCCAACAAATAACTGTTTCATTAAGATGAGTTTTAATAATATAAAACAAAAGTTATCCGTTTTTCTGCGACGCGTAAAGCCGATTGCCGGATTGGCGATAACCGATGACGGCCTTTATTTGACGGTTTTTAGCGGCGCGGCAAACACAACTATTTTAAACAAGAAGTTCGCTTTTGACGAATTAACCGCGGGAAATATTTCCAAAGGATTAAAAAAATTAAAAATTGAGCCCAAGATTGATTTTTCTTCGGTTATTGTTTCACTTCCTTTGTCTGAAAGTTATACGGCTCTTTTTGAATTTCCGTTAATTGCCGAAAATAAACAAATTGAAGAAGCAATGAATTTAGCGGTTTCTACGTTGCCCGTTTCCGAAGAGGAAATTTATTCGGATTGGATGCCGTTGGAAAATATAAAAACAAAAAAGAAAGAAGCGGTGTTGGGGATGGCGAAAAAAATTTCTATAGATTCTTATTTGAAAATATTTGATGAAAATAAAATAGCGCCCGTTGCGATTGAAACTTACGCGTGGAGTTTGGGGCAATTTTTGGAAGAAGGGGATGATATTGTGATGATGGCGGTGGAACAATTTGACTCTCTTGTTTTTACCATTTATGATGGGAAAATTCCGTATTTTCATTTTAGTCTACCTAAGGAAATTTTTAATAATGAAGAAGATTTTTTAAAATCTTCAATTCATCACATTAAGCGGCTAATTCATTTTGTTTTATCAGAGAATAATCGTTCAAGGGAAATAAAATCCATTATTATTTTGGGCAGCGGAGAATTAAAGAAATTTTTAAAAGAAAATATCTCAGGCGTTGATTTTAAAGAAATTAAAGAAATAGGGAGCTCTGATGAGCTTGGCCATTTTATAGCTTTAGGAGCCGCAAAACGGGGACTTATCCCTCGCCGTGAAGACGCGATAGTGAGCCTCATGCCTATCGGAACGGAGCTTGCTTATGAGCGGCACCGTTTAGTTTCTTTTTTGGATTTTTTCCAGAAATTTTCAATAGGATTCGCGGGCTTTCTGGTTGTTTTATTCACCGGAGCCTTAATAATGGTGAGGGCGCTTTCTTCAAATGTGGAAAAATCTTTGCAAAAAGAAACTGTTTTTCCCGTGGAATTGGCGGAAATAAGAGAGAGGGCGAAATCTTTTAACGAAGCGGTTGCTCAGATGGATAAAATTCAATCAGCTTCGCCATTATGGCAAAAAGTTTTTTCTGAAGTGGAAAAATATGCGAATATCGGAATTTCCATCAGCCAAATTAGCGTCAATGAAAACGGCAGTATTTCCTTTTCCGGCAATGCCGCCAGCAGGGACTCTCTTATTTTTTTAAAGAATCAGATTGCCAATTCTGCTGTTTTAGATACCGAACAGTTGCCATTGTCGCTTTTTCTTAATAAAGAAAACATCAATTTTACGATAAGGGCAAAATTAAAAGATTCAAATTTCTTATATCAACCAATATGACAATAATAGACAAAAGAAATTTCCAAAATAAAATTTTATCAACTATTGGCATCACACTTGCCATCTTGGCGGTTTTTTCAACAATTATTTTTTTCCTTGTTAAATATCTTGATAAGAGTATTGTTGAAATTGGACAAAAACAGCGGCTTTTATCAATTGCCAAGGCGGAGCGGCTTTCTTCTGTATCTCTTCAGAATAATTTTAAAAAGATAGAAAGTTTTTTGCCTGTTTTAGAAGGAATTTTCCCCGATGAAGATAATCTTTATTATTTCATCAGCCAATTGGAATCTTTGGCGACCAGAAATGGCAATAGAATTTCAATTCAAATAACCAGTTCTTTGGTGATGGTTGATAGCGCGACCGGAAGCAATTACGTTGCTTTTAACTCTTCCGTGGGCGGCAATTACGAATCATTTAAGAGATATTTAAAAGAGTTAAGCGCGGGCCGTTATTTTGTAAAAATAGATTCTTTTAGCATCAATGGCAATCCCACCATTAATAATGAATCAACAATGAATTTAAGCGGTAAAATTTTTATTAAATAAAATGGATTTATCTTTTTTTAAATTTAAATTAATATCTAAAGAGAAAAAGCGAGACGCTTTATATATGGCGGCAACGCTCATTATGGTTATCTTAATAACCGGCATTTTTATTTTTTCTTTAAATATCGTTCTGCGGGCGATTGACGCGGCTTTTGTAATCGGCGGAGAAGATGTCTCTTCGGAAATTTTATCGTTTAATTTGGATGATTTTGCCAAAGTCGCTTCGCGGTTAGGAATTAGTTTTAATCCGTCCGAAGTGCTAAAAGAAAATATTGTTCCCGCCCCGATTATTGAACAACCGGCCATTATCCCATCGTCTCAACCAACATCTACGCAAGAATCTGTGTCAATATAACTTTCGGGACGCCGAGAATCGAACTCGGACCTCGTGTTCCCAAAACACGTATACTGCCACTATACTACGTCCCGATTTAATGTTGAAATTCTAATGGATAATGAATAAGATGTAAATCAAGTCCCCGTAGTTCAATGGATAGAACACTAGCCTTCTAAGCTGGATATCGAGGTCCGATTCCTCGCGGGGACACAAAAAATAAATTATTGTATTTTAAATATTTTTTTATTAATATGAATAGAAAGTGAATAGAAATGCCGCGGTAGCTCAGTGGTAGAGCGCAACCCTGAAGAGGTTGGCGTCGGGAGTTCGATTCTCTCCCGCGGCACATATATAAAAAACCTTCCGCATTGCGAAAGGTTTTTTATATTTTCTTCATTGCTTCTTCAAAAACATTATCTAAAATTTCCAAATTTTTTTTGTTGATTTTTTTTAATACAAAAGCCGCGGCTTTTAGACGCAGATTTATGCTGATTTTATGCTGATTTATACGGATAGGCGGTCGGATGCCGATTCGTAAACGCCAGAAATCTTTGGTTTTTAACGATTTAATTATTGATTCAACTCCATTGTGTCCGGCCGAGCCGCGGTCGAAAGAAATTTTGTATTTTCCAATTTCAATATCCGAATCGTCGTGGATGATTAAAATTCCATCTAGTTTTGCTTTAAAATATTTTTTTACTTCTAGAATCATCTTACCAGATTCATTCATAAAAGTTTCTGATTTAATTAAAATAATTTCATCGATTTTCAAATAATTAAAATATTTTACATTTTTAAATTTTACATTGTCATTTTGATTTTTGATTTTTAAATTTTGATTTTTTACTAAATAATCAATAGCCAAAAATCCGACATTATGGTATGTATTAGCGTATTCTTTATCCGGATTGCCTAAGCCGATAATAATTTTGATATTTTGAGGGACTTGATATTTCATAATTTAAATTATAAAATATAGCCACAAAAATGAAAGCCTTTATTTACGCCATCTGGGAAATCGTTGAAGTGGCGGTTATCGCCATAGTTGCCGTACTGATAATCCGTAATTTTTTAGTTCAGCCGTTTTTAGTGAACGGCGCCAGTATGGAGCCGAATTTTCATAATAACGATTATTTGATTGTTGATGAAATATCTTATCGTTTCAAAGAGCCACAGCGCGGGGAAGTGGTGGTTTTTAAATATCCGGGAGATGAAAGATATTTTTACATTAAAAGAATTATTGGATTGTCAGGAGAAGAAGTTGAAATCAAAGACGGTAAAGTGGTTATTTTCAATAAAGAATTTCCCGACGGTTTTATTTTAAGCGAACCGTATCTTCCGAATAATTTGATAACTTCCGGAAATAAGAGGGTAAAAATAGACGATGGCAAATATTTTGTTTTAGGCGACAACCGGAATTTTAGTTTTGATTCAAGAAGCTGGGGATTGCTTGATGGGAAAGAAATTGTCGGCATAACCCGTTTACGCCTTTGGCCGCTTAATAAAGTGATGGCGTTTGAGAAACCGGCATATTAAGATAAAGTTTAAAAGTTTTAAAGTTTAAAATTGTGATTAAGAAAAAAACTAAAAAATTAATAAAAAAGAAAGCGAAGGAAAGAGTAATTTTACAGTCGCCGAAAGGCATGCGAGATATTTTGCCGGTTGATCAGTTGCTTTGGGAGAAAGCGCGAAAATCGGCGAATAAAATCGCCGACTCTTTTAATTTTTCCAGAATTGATACGCCGATTTTGGAAACAGCGGATATTTTTGAACGCACGGGAACGGGAACAGACATTGTTGAAAAGCAAATGTATTTCGTTAAATCTAGAGGTGAAAGCCGTTTGGTTTTAAGGCCGGAATGCACCGCGCCGATAATGAGAGCTTATATTCAGCATGGCCTGTCAAAAATATCCCAGCCGATAAAACTTTTTTATATTGGCCCGATTTTCAGGCATGAACAGCCTCAATCCGGGAGATTCCGTCAGCATCATCAGGTTGGTTTTGAAATTTTAGGAGGAAATTCCGACCCGATTTACGATACAATTGCAATTTTAACGCTTTTCCGCCTGCTTGAAGAATTAAAAATAAAAAATTTAATCGTTCAAATTAATAGTATAGGATGTAAATCGTGCCGTCCGGCTTATGTTAAAAAACTTCAGGAATATTACAGAAACAAGCAAAATAAAATTTGTAAAGATTGCCGCCAGCGATTTTTGGTTCGTCCCTTACGCCTCCTTGATTGTAAAAATGAAACTTGTGTTCAAATTAAAGCCGATGCGCCGCTTATCATAGACAGATTGTGTAACAGTTGTAAAAATCATTTAAAGGCGGTTTTGGAACATTTGGACGAACTTAAGGTCCCGTATTCCATGAATCCTTATTTAGTAAGGGGATTGGATTATTATAACGGTCCGGTATTTGAAATTTTTACCGAACAATCTTCGGAAATTAATTTTTCTTTGGTAGGCGGCGGAAGATATGATTATTTGGCGGAAATGCTCGGTGGAGTAAAAACTTTTGCGGTTGGCGGCGGAATGGGGATGGAGCGCGCGATTGAAGTTATGAAATTTCAGCAATTATCCGGTTTGGCGAAAAACGAACCGAAAGTTTTTTTGGTTCATATCGGAGAAGAGGCGAAGAAAAAAAATCTTATTATTTTTGAAGAATTAAGAAAATCCGGCATTAAGGTTTCCGAGTCGTTCGGTAAAGATTCTCTTAAATCCCAGCTTCGGGCGGCTGATAAAGCGAACGCGATATTAACTTTAATTCTCGGGCAGAAAGAAGTTTTTGAAGAAACAATTATAATTAGAAATATGAAAACTGGCGTTCAGGAAACAGTGCCGATTAATAAAGTAGTGGATGAAGTAAAAAAAAGATTATAGATGGATTGCTTATTTTGCAAAATCGCAAATAAAAATATAGCGACAGATTTCATTTTTGAAGATGACAGTATTATGGTTTTTAAAGACATTCATCCGTCAGCGCCGATTCATTATTTAATAGTTCCCAAAGAGCATATTCAGTCAATAAACCATTTGGGAAGCAACCATCAGGAAATTATTTCCAAAATGATTTTTATTGCTAAAAAAACGGCGGATAATTTGGGATTAAAGGGATATAAATTGGTTTTTAACGTCGGTCGCGAAGGCGGACAGGTGGTTGACCATTTGCATTTGCATCTTTTAGGCCGCCCTTCGGGCGTCGCCTATGGCGAACCTCGCCTCAAAGAGCGGGAGCCTCGCTTGTAATTAAGCGTTTAATCTAATTTATAAATAAAAATTGACGTTCCAACGCGGTAATCCGGCTTATGCGGATTTTTTATTTTTTGGAGCCATTGGTATTCGTCTTCGGGATTGCGTTGTTGCCCCGGATGAAGTTTTCCCGTAGCGTTTTGCAAAGTATTTATTGAAACGGCCAGCCATTTTATATTTTCGTAAATCGGATTGTCTCGCGAAGATTGCCAGTATTCAACTTTATCACCCAGATAATATTTGGGATTTCCTCCGCCGAAATAATCAATCGCTATTTTTTCAATTTTTTCGCCGACCGGAGGATTATCAACGAATTTTTTAAACCGTTTTAAATCTTGTCCCCAATCATAGTTTGAATCAACGGCATTTTTATAACCGTTTTGAATTCCGTTTCCGAATTGGTTGAAATAAGAAAGGTAATAGGGAGTGGCGAATAAAGTTTCCAGAGCGAACCATAGAAACAACGCGGCTAATAAACATTTGCGGATTATTGATGAATTAACTATTTTTTTGGCGGCGGAAACCGTTAAAATATAAATAAAAGGCATTGTTGGCAAAATGTGGCGGATGCCGATATTAAGCGGACTTTTAATGCTGTAGAGCCAGTAAAAAACCGCGAAAGACAGCATTGAAAATTCCGCAAAATGGAGGGCGAGATAGTCAGCAAGAATTTTGAATTTTGTCCGCCAGCCGACGGATTGGATTATTGATTTTTTTATAATATTCCAAATACCAAACAAAAATGCGATTAAGATTAAAATTAAAGACGGTATAGGTTCTTTTAAGATAAATAAAATCGGAAAATAATACCACCAGCCGCTGGCTGAAACTTCTCCGAGAAAATATCCGGTGTTGCCGCCGGAAGAACGTTGAATCACCATTAAAACGCCAAGCATATATTCGGCGAAGGGCCGTAAAAATTTATTGCCGGACATCCAGATATTAGCATCCGCCAAACATCGCATCGGTTTGCAATTTTCGCCGGCTAGAGTCGGCCTGTCGGCAAAAGAAGTCAAAGTAATTTCCGTATCGGATTTTTGTTTTTCTATGGGATAGTTTATCGTAAATATGAAATAAACGGCGTAAACAACGGCATAGCCAATTAAAAAAATAATAAAAATGTTTTTTATGTATTGAAAAGCCTGGATAAAAAACTTTTTAGATACGGCCACCTCGCGGATATAAAAAACAATAATTAAAAAAATAAAAAAGGGGATAATTAAAACCGAGGAAAATTTGAGAAGTTGAGCGATGCCGAATGAAATGCCGGCGAAAACGAGATATTTTTTTGATGGGGTTGAAAGAAATTTTACAAAAAAATACAAGGCGCAGAAAATTCCCAAAGTCGCGCCGACATCGGTGGTGACATAATGGCCATGAGTTAAAACGGTGGGAGATAAAGAGAATAAAAAAGCCGGCAATAGTGCCCACCAGCGTCCAAGTAATTCTTTGCCCCAAAGATAAATAAAAATTATTAAAATTAATGTTAATAACATTGGTGCCAGCCGCGACCATTGGATAATTTTATCGGCGTTATTGTCTGATTCGTAAAGAAATTGCGCGCCCGCGACCCATTGGCCGTTAATATCCGTTTGCCACGAAGATTTATCTGTTGGAAAATTAAGATTTTGAAAAATAAGCGGAAGCGCGGCAAGCGCTTTTACTAATGGCGGATGTTCGGGATTAAGGCGGTAGTCTAAATATTTTACATATCCGTATCCAGCCGGAATGTGCGCCGATTCATCCATGGTCGCCGATTCTTGCAAAGAGGCGTTAAGCATCAAACCGAAAGAAGCCAACACGATAACAACGAGCAGTATCCAATTAATATAATTTTTTATCATTATGTTTTTAAACTTTTTATGGCTTTTTTAATTTGAGCAGTCATATTTTATAATGAATTATGATATTATATTATTATAATGCAATTTATAAAAAAACCAAAGGGGATTTTTTGGACAAATCACGCCAAGGATAAAATGCGTTTTTATAAATTATCCGAACAGCGGATTTTAAGAATTTTGAATTCGCCGAGCCGCGTTGAAGAAGGCATAGCGCCGAATACCATTGCAATGATGCAGTCGGCTGGAAGCGCGAAACATCCTTATGAACTTTGGATAATGATTCAAGAAACGAAAATCAGGCGCAAGATAATTTCCGCTTGGAAATATCCCGGCAAAACCAAGCCGGGCGATTCCTTGCCCGAGGAGATTTTAAGGGAGTTAAAGTTGGTTTAAGGGGGTTGACCCCCACACCAAACGAAGTTGTGGTGTGGGGGTTGACAAGATTTTTAACGCGCCTATAATTGAAAGATTATTAATAAAATGACAATACTAAAAAACATATTAAGCGGATGATGACTTCGGCAAGTTTTTTTATTGTCTTCACCCCGCTTTTAAGCGGGATTTTTATCCCGTACCCTTGAAAGATATTAAACGTCAGTTTGTTTTTCTTCACAGAATAAACTCATTCACAAGATAAACAATTTGTGAAAACTAACTATCGTTTATCGCAAGCGTTTATGGAAAACACAATCTTTCAAGGGTGACAGGATTTATTTTTTATATCAACTAAAGCTTTGTTTTTTTAAAAAAGTTTTGGTTGGTATGGAAATCAGAATTTGTTGGTTGGCTGGTTTTTTAAAAATTAAATCTCTCACATAATTTATGTAGGGGATAAATATGGAGAAAAAATAAAAAAGTAAACCCGTACACCAAACGAAGTTGTGGTGTGAGGGTAAAGTTATCCAACTTCTTGAATTCTGAATTCAAGGAGATTTATTTAAGGGCGTATGGTGGATGCCTTGACATCAAACAGCGATGAAGGACGTGGCGTGACTGCGATAAGCTTCGGGGAGGCGTTTAGCAACCTTTGATCCGGAGATTTCCGAATGGGGAAACCCAATTGCGTGAACCGCAATTATCCGTCGCAAGACGGGAGCGTACTCGCTGAAGTGAAACATCTCATTAAGCGGAGGAATAGAGAATAATAATTTATTCCCTTAGTAGCGGCGAGTGAAAAGGGAAGAGCCTAAACTTATGAAAAAATTCGCAAGAAAATTTTTATAAGGGTTGCAAGACAGAGACGCTCTTTTGCTTTTCGCGAAGCGCAATTACTTTTTGCGTTTCGCGATTTGCGGAAGGTGGAAGAGTTACAAATTCTTTGGCTAGTTGAATCAGCTGGAAAGTTGAACCATAGCGGGTGATAGTCCCGTAAGCGAAAGCCGAAGAACTCTTTAGTTTTTGATCTTAAGTACCTCGAGGACAGGATGCTTCGAGGGAATCATCCGGCACTATCCGGAAAGGCTAAATATGTTTGATGATCGATAGTGAACTAGTACCGTGAGGGAAAGGTGAAAAGCAGGCCGGTG
>JBBTVF010000044.1:0-1127 GCA_038063335.1 Patescibacteria group bacterium | reverse complement strand
TTGTTCCGCTTTATTTTTTGCGGCTCTTATAAGAGTTTGTTCTTCTCTAGTAAGTGGTATTGGGTTTTCAATGATAAAAGCATTTTCTCCTACTCCCTTTTTAAAACCCGACTTTTGCAATTCATCATAAAGCAAAGCGGATTTTTCTGTTTCTAATTTAATATCCGCGGCTCTTATAAGAAAATCTTTTGCTCGTCTTATTATTTCGTCCATATTTGCTTGTGGTAATGCTTTTTTTTCAGGAAAACCTGCCAATACTTTTGCGGCAAAAGCCCTCACTGTTTCAGTTGAGAATATTTTTTTCGCGGCAAAACCACTTAAAAAACTAGGGTCAATAGCGCCGGGCGTTATCGCAATCCAATCGGTCAAAGACATCATATTGTTCGCCGCTTGTCCTTGCATTTTTCCGGCGATTTCATCTCCAAGAAATTTACTGGCTTGAATTTCTTTGTTTATTTCCCCTAATTCCTTAAATCCGGCTTTGTCAGCAATTTCAAATAATGCCTCTCTTATTCCCGTATCTCTGTTTGTAGCTCTTTGCACCTGTTCAGATGTTTTTGTTATATCTTTTTTATATGCGACTTTTACATTTTGTTCGTAGAATTGTTTTACTTCGTTTATTTCTTTAGTGGTCAGACCTTCTCCTTTTGCTTTTTCAGCCAAAGACACCATTCTGCTTGCACGAGGATTTTCTGTTGCTCTCGCTACTTCAGCCGCTTCATCAGCAACGGTTATGATTCTTTGCTCTCGGTAGTTTCCGGGTATTTTTTCTAACGCCGTATCAACATTTTCTCTAAGGGCTTTGAACCTCTTGGCAAGTTCGGCTATTGTATTATGCCTTGTTCCTATGATACCTCTCTCTTTTAACCATTGTTCTTCAGAGACTCCTTGTTGCAAATAAAATTGCTGTCGTTTTGCCGGGTTAATCCTATTGATGCCAGCAATTAAAGGTTCTGATATTTTTTCTCCTGTTTCCCCAAGTTTTATCAGTGGTTTTTTTATTATTTCTTTCGTTTTCTCAACAATTTCGTTGATTGACTTTCCAATATCCATCTGTCCAACTTTTTTTAATTCTTCCGGTAAAAATTCAGTCAAGGGTTTATTAAGAATTTTAGCTAATTCTGGCG
>JBBTVF010000043.1:0-1388 GCA_038063335.1 Patescibacteria group bacterium | reverse complement strand
CCCCGATATCCGGGTAAGACATCCCCAATATTTCCCTTAAAAGAAAAACGGATATATGGCGGGGTTCAAGGGTCATTTTTCTTCTTGATTGGCCGGTTATGTCTTCCGGCGGAATTTCAAAATACGCGGCAACGGAATTGATTATTTGACTTGGAGTTGTTCTCCTGCTTGATTGTTGGATGACGTTATTAATGATTTCTTCAACGGTTTTCGGCAGTAATTCAATATTTTTAACCTCTTTATAAAAAAGTATTTTATTTAAAATGCCTTCTATCTCCCTGACGTTTCTTTGGACTTTTAAGGCGATTAGTTCACAAATATTATCGGGCAAGTCGCCGTTTATTTCCGATAATTTAGTTTTAATTATTGCCATTCGCATTTCGTAATCCGGATAAGTGATATCCGCCGCCATCCCGCCCTCAAACCGCGAACGCAATCTTTCATGGAGCGTCGGGATGGCCGCCGGCGCCCGGTCGGAAGAAATAATTATTTGTTTGTTGTTTTCGTACAAAACATTAAAGGTATGAAAAAATTCTTCCTCGCTTCTTTCTTTGCCACCGATAAATTGGATGTCGTCAATAATTAAAACATCAATGTTTCGGTATTTATTTTTTACGTCCTCCATTCTTTTATTGCGGATGGCGGTTACCACTTCATTGACGAATTTTTCTGAATGAACATATTTTACTTTAATTTTATTTTTGTAAGATTTTTTAATTTCATTTCCAATGCCTTGAATTAAATGAGTTTTTCCCAAACCGGTGCCGCCGTAAATAAAGAATGGATTATATTTTTTTCCGATATTTTTAATTACCGCGAGACTGGCGGCATAAGCCAGTTCATTGGATGAGCCGACTATAAAGGTGTCTAATTTATAGCGCGGATGAAGACCCGACTCTTGGTCAATTTTAAGTTCAGGGATAACTAATTGTTTTTCAAAACCGTCAACGACGTTATTAAAAAATGCCACTTTATTTTCAATAACAGCATAATCAATTTTTTTAATTGAATCGTCGTAATTTTTTAAAATTTCAAAAATTATTTTATGGTATTTATTTCTTACCCATTCTTTTGAAAAATTATTAGCCAAACCAATAATCATTTCACCGTCTTTTTTCTTTTCAATCAGACGGCTGTTTTTAAACCAAGTAAGAAAATTAGGCCTTGAAATTTGAAGCTCTATTTCCGACAAGGTTGTTTGCCAAAGTTGATCTAATTCCATTTGTTATTCATATTATTGACTACCCCCATTATGTCAAACGGCACATTTTTAATATTATGTGGATTGCCTGTGGAAAACTATTTCTGTATAATAGTCGTATGAAGTCTCTTTCTGAAATTAAAAGTCAATTTTCCAAAATACAGCGCGAAGCTGAAGAGCGTGATGC
>JBBTVF010000042.1:0-1236 GCA_038063335.1 Patescibacteria group bacterium | reverse complement strand
TTCGCAAAATTCGCTTCGCGTGCTCCCTGATTTTTTGGCGGGATTTTGGCGAGCAACACTAGAAAAAATACTCATAAAATGATAAAATCATTTTATGACACTTCAAGATAAGGTAATTGTAATAACTGGTGCAAGCCAAGGATTTGGTAAGACATTGGCAAAAGCATTTAAGCAAGAAAATGCTCAAGTTATTATTTCTAGCCATGATAAGGAAAATTTAGAAAAGACAGCACAAGAATTATCCGTTGACCATTTTCTTGCTGATGTAACTGCTTTTGATAATCTAAAAAAACTTGGCGAATATGTGGTTGAAAAATATGGAAAAATAGATTTTTGGATTAACAACGCTGGAGTACAAATTGCACCAAGTTTTTTGGAAGAAGTTGATATACAAAAATTGCACCACCTTTTCGATGTAAATTTTTTCGGATATTTTTATGGTTGCCAAGTCGCACTTTCGCAAATAAAAAAACAAAATAGTGGTGTGATTATAAATATCAATTCTACCGCTGGGCTTGATGGCAAACCAGAAATATCCGCCTATTCTTCATCAAAATTTGCAATAAAAGGATTGACGGAGTCAATCCGCAAGGAAGTTAAGGATTTAGATATAAAGATATTTGGTATATTCCCCGGAGGAATGCAAACTGATATTTATAAAGAAAAATACCCTGACGATCTTAAAGATTATATGGAAGTTGGTACGGTTGTAGAAAAAGTTATTTCAAATTTGAAATCTGATAATCCCGAAATGGATTTTATTATTAAGCGACCGAGTAAATAATTTTATGATTGAAAATATTTATCCAGAAGATTGGCAACAAACACGAGGTTTTTATTCACCAGCAAAAAAGATTGATCTGGGAAATTTCTATATGATTTATGTATCTGGCCAGCAGGTTGATAAAAACGAAAATAATGAAGCCATAACAAATAATATAGAAGAACAAACAGAACTTGTGTTTCAAGCAATTGAAAAAATATTAAAGTCGGCTGGTGCTTCAATGAAAGATGTTGTTAAAGCTCAAATATTTTTAACTGATATAAATGACTTTCCAAAAGTTTCTGCTATTCGAGATAAGTGGTTTACTGAGAGTAGACCAGTCAGTACTTTACTTGAAGTTAATGCTATGACACGCAAAGGAGCAAAAATTGAGATTGAAGTTACTGCTATTATTAAGAAATAATTTTATGGAACAATATTTAGAATTTGCAAAAAAATTAGCCAAAGAAGCC
>JBBTVF010000041.1:0-1622 GCA_038063335.1 Patescibacteria group bacterium | reverse complement strand
TTAGAGCGTTTTAGGGAGCTTAGGGTCAAAATCGAAATTATGTTGTCTCAATTTAAAGAGGCGGTTAAGGAGTTTGAAGAAAAAAAGATTGACTCCAAGGAAAAATTAATAGAAAGAGCAAGTGAAATAGACAGAGCGACTTTGATTAGTTTAATTGAAAATAACGAAGGCTATCTTGG
Organism: Patescibacteria group bacterium; assembly: GCA_038063335.1. Lineage (GTDB taxonomy): Bacteria > Patescibacteriota > Minisyncoccia > UBA6257 > UBA9933 > JAJYWO01. The sequence continues at coordinate 1,443 of JBBTVF010000041.1, read as the reverse complement.
CGGTATTATTTATAATGCGTATAAAAATAGTTTTATGGAGATTGATAGGCGTTTTACTCGGGCGATTGATAGTAAACTGGCAGAATTATCAGAAAAAGCAGGGGTAGCGCAAAAAGAGCCTAAGGAGGAATTAGATTGGATAATGGAATTATCGCCGAATATTGAAAAACAAGAAAAGATAGAAGCGCTTTTTAATAGAATTTTAGAGCTGGCGAGAAGGGTGGATGCTTATCAGGGCTTGCCGGAAGAATCTTTAAGAAAAATTGCTGAAAATAAAGTTAAAAGCGGTTTTTAAAAAGGTCGGAACGCGAAATTACATATTTGTGTTTATGAATACAATTTTACAAAAAAACATTATAAAAGATTTGGGCTTGGAAAATTTATCGGAAAAAGAACAGGAAGAATCTTTATTAAGCATCGGCCGGATAATTTTTCAGTCGGTTTTGATAAGGGTAATGGAGGAGTTGGACGAAGCGGGTAAAGATGAATTTGAGAAAATTTTGACGGAAAAGCCGAATGATGAAGAGGCTATATTGGGTTTTTTGCAGGCGAAAATTTCAAATTTCAATGAAATCGTCAGCGGGGAGGTGGCGAAATTCAAACAGGGAAGCGTTGATTTTATGGATAAAATAAAAGCGTAAAATTATAAAAATGAGCAAGGAAAAATTTATTTCTAAAGAAGAATTTAATAAGGCGGCAGATGAGGATATTTTAAAAGCAGTAGAAGATATTCATAAAGGCGCGCAAAAAGAAGCGTCAATATTTGAAGTTCCGGATAAATTTGAAGGGCTTGAATACGAAGAAGAAAAAAAGAAATATGACCCACTATACGCATTTTTATTTGAAAAGGGGATAGATTCCAAAGAATTTAATTTTGGTTATAATGTAGTTGAAAAAATAGAAAAAGACCCAAAGGATCCTGAAAAAATATCTGCCTCAACAAAAAGGTTTAATAATTATCACGATTATTTAAAATTTCAAAAAAGTCTCACCGAAGAACAAAGAAAAGAATTTATTGGTAGTTCATGGACAGATTTTAAAGGAAATTTTTGGATAAATCCAGCAGTTTTTGCCGGTGGAAAATTTTGGGAAAAAGTAAAAGACCCAAATAATGAATTATATAAATTTAAAGATGAAATTTATAAACTTGAAGAGAAAATTAGCAATGAGGAGATAGAAGATGAATATGCGAAAGCGGTTGAGCGCGGCGAGGTAAAGGAAAGAGAGCCAAAAAAGACTTTGGGAGAAAAAAATTTAGGAAAATTTAAGAAAGGGGAAAAAGATAAAAAAGAAAAGGGAAAGTTAACTGAAAAAATCAAAGAGGTGGTAGTAGAAAAAGAAAAATCTCCGGAAGAAATTAAACTTGATGAAAAAAGGTCAAATTATGCTAAATCTTACAAATTTTTCAGAAATGAGAAAATAAAAATAAAAGGAAAAGATTTG
>JBBTVF010000040.1:1368-2802 GCA_038063335.1 Patescibacteria group bacterium | reverse complement strand
CAAATAAAATTAGACGTAAAATGAAAAAAATTTTTATATCCACATTCGCAATTTTCACGGCTTTAATTTTAATGTCGCCGGTTTTAATATTTTTTATTTTAGGATTAAATGGAGATTTTAATATAGTATTGGCAAATGAAAATGAAATGGATCCAGCAAGTTATTTGCCAGATGATACTAAAATTATAGTTGATGGAGAAACGACTATATATAATAAAACGCAAATTACAGATGATAAAATTCAATTAGAAAAATATGCTTATAAGGATATTGCTTGTAAAGAATATGATTATCCTTGGTGCAAGGATAAACCCGAAGATATAGGCGATTTAGTGGGAAAATTTTATAATTACGCCTTGGCCGCGGTCGGGGTGGCGGCCCTAGGAGCCATAATTTTCGGCGGCGTGAAATACACGGTTTCCGCGGGCAATCCTTCGGGACAAGCGGACGCCATCCAATGGATTACCGGCGCGGTCTGGGGGCTAATTCTTTTACTGGGCGCGAATTTGCTTTTAAGGACGATAAATCCGAAGCTGACGAGTTTGGAAATGATAAAGTTGGAGCCGGTGGAGGTGGAAAGGGCGTCGAAAGCTTTTAATACTACTTCACCCCAAATGCTTAATTTTTATAGTGGCAATATTTCTAGTACTGCTCTTAAAGAGGCAAGTAAATATAAATCTTCTATTACAGAGGCTTGTGCGGGAAGCTCAATACCGAATTGTAGCGATGTTATTACAACTCTTATAGCAGCGGAGTCCGGCGGAAATCCCATTGCTAAAAGTGATGCGGGAGCACTTGGCTTAATGCAATTATTAGAATCTAATGGCGGTAAACAATGTTTATCTGGCGATACTTCATGTATTCAAGATCAAATAAATAAAGGAGTCAATTTTTTAAGTAAAACATATAAGGGAGATATTTCTTTAACTTTGGCGGAATATAATGGAGGAGAAGCTGCTGTTAAACAAAGTGCATGTTGTTCTACTGGATATGCTTATCAGTGTGATTATGATTGTGGCACAACTCAATCTCATACGTATAGCTGTGATAAAGATAATACTAATCCTGCGTGTAAGCCTAACACAGGTTTTGTTCAAACGCGTAATTATGTTAATAAGATTTGCGGAGTTCTTGGAAACTGCCAATAATTGAAAAATATGTTTAACAAACAGAAAACATTTATTATTACTATTATTTTATTCAGTATTATCGCCATCAGTATCGGAGCGTATTTTGTCACAAAATAAATTTAATTTAAATTTTACTAAAGTTAAAAAAATGAAAAAACAAAATAAAAAACAATCAATACAGGAAATGCAGGATGAAATTTTCAGAAAAATGCCGGTTGATAAAAAAATACGGTTAACTTTCTCTTTAAATAAATTAGTGAAGCGGATTGCGGAAGATAGCGCAAAAGAACAATATCCGAAAGCG
>JBBTVF010000040.1:0-1268 GCA_038063335.1 Patescibacteria group bacterium | reverse complement strand
AATCTTGTAATCTTGCAATCTTTTAATCGTAATATATGGACTACAAACTACTTACTGCTCTAATTTGACCTTCAATTTAAAATCGTGGTAAAATAAAAAATTATGCAGATTAATCAAATTCAGCAAAAACAATTAAATGAAATTCTTGAAAAAAGCGGCGTTCAGCTTGCTTATATTTTTGGTTCTTTTGCTAAAGATAAAGTCGGTCCTCTTTCAGATTTGGATATCGCGGTTTTATTTTCTAAAGAAGTATCAGAAAAAGAATATTTTGACAGGGAATTAAAATTGTCCTCTCAAATAGGGTCTTTTTTTAAAATAAACAGGGTTGATATAATAAATTTAGGAACGGTTAATAGTCCATTACTTAAACATAACGCGGTTTTTAGAGGGAAAATAATATTTGGCGAAGATTCAAGAAATCGTTTTGAGCTGGAAAAAAGAATAATGCAAGAATATGAAGACACTAAACATCTAAGAGAAACGCAATATTATTATTTAGAAAAACATATTAAAGAAGGAGTTTTTGGAAAAGGGAAATTTTCTCCGACACAAGAAAAAATTTTTAACAAATATGTCCATAGATAAAAATACCGTTAGAGAAAAATTGGAGAAATTAAGCCATTCGGTAAAACTTTTGGAAAAATATCGCGGATTATCTCGCGAAGATTTTTTAATTGATTTTACAGTTAACAGCGCGGCTCAATATAATTTAATTTTAGGCATTGAAATAATTATAGATATTGGTAATCATATTTTAAGTGAAATTTTTGAAGTTCATCCGAAAGAATATAAAGAAGTGATTGAATGTTTGGGTAAATATGAAATTGTGCCGAAAGAATTCAGTCAAGAAAATATTGATATGACCAAATTCCGTAATTTAATTGTTCATCAATATGGAGAAGTTGATATGAAAGAGGTTTATCAACATCTTCAAAAAGCGCCGGATATTTTTCGTCAATTCGCCAAATATTATCTTGAATTTTTGAAATGAACAAAAAAATTATTACAATTATTGCCGTTGTTTTGGGAATTATTGCCATAGGAATTGGCGCGTATTTCGCTTATAAAAAATCCAAAGAGATTTTAACGCCCGGAGCCGGAGTGGAACAAGCGGGAGAATTTGGAATCGCGTCCGGAACCGCAGAAAAGAAAAAATTGCAAGTTGTGAGCGACCAGCCGGTTTTTGATTATTGGGCAACCGGCGGGCCGTTGGTTTTTATTAATGATCAGACCTCGGCGACGATTTCTGTTGTCGCAAAAGCCGTAAA
>JBBTVF010000039.1:0-10912 GCA_038063335.1 Patescibacteria group bacterium | reverse complement strand
AACTCGTTTATATGCGAAATAATGTTCGCATAAGCTATAAATATTGTATTAAATGCGAAACTTTGATATTATCGACATTAATATCAAAGTATTTATTCATTAATATTAGCGAAAAAGTTATGAAATTGCAAGAATTATTGGAAAAAATCAAAAATGAGATGATGTTAAGGAATTTTAGCCGAAAAACCATTAAAAGTTACTTGGCTTGTCTTGGTGATTATTTTAAATTTGTCAAAGAGATAAGAAAAGAACCGAACATAGAAATAATTAAAAATTATTTATTAAATAAACAAAAACAAGGATTATCGTCTCAGTCAATAAATCTTTATTTGCAAGCCATTAAATATTTTTACCGTGAAATTTATAAATCAAATAAAAATATTGACATTAAATTCGCTAAAACTCCTTCAAAATTGCCGATTGTGCTTTCGCGCGCCGAAATTGATAAAATTTTGGGGAATATAGTAAATCAAAAACATAAATTAATGGTGGCGTTAGCCTACGGATGCGGTTTTAGAGTCAGCGAAGTAATAAATTTGAAAATTAAAGATATTGATTTGGCGGAGAATACCGTTCATATTAAGGGGCAAAAGGAAATAAAGATAGAATTACGGTTTTTCCCGAAAAATTTAAAAATGACATTATGAATATGTCTGCGGGGAAAAAGGGCGACGAATATTTATTTTCAAGCCAGCTCGGAGGAAAGTTAACAACAAGAACTGCGCAAATCGTTTTCGAAAGGGGACTCAGGGCTGCTGGGATAAATAAAGACGCTACCTTTCATTCGCTTCGCCACAGTTTTGCCACGCATTTATTGGAAAACGGCGTTGATGTAAGATATGTACAAGAATTATTGGGTCATCAAAATATTAGGACAACCCAACTATATACAAAAGTGACAAACCCGATGATTAGAAACATTAAAAGTCCGCTAAATTAATTATGATTAAAAATAAAATTAACATTCCTAAGGAAATTATATTAGTGGCTGATAAATTAATGGCTAGTGGCTATAATGCCTATCTTGTGGGTGGTTGTGTTCGCGATATTTTAATGGGCCGTGAACCGAAAGATTGGGATATTACGACAAACGCCAAACCGCAGGAAATTCAAAAAATTTTTCCGGACAGCGTTTATGAAAATAAATTCGGCACAGTCGCCGTTAAAACACGGACTCATATGAATACTACACGGACTTATACGGAAAATGGTCAGCATAAGTCTGTGTCTATGGTGGAAATTACCACTTTTAGATTAGAAGGGAAATATACGGACAAGCGTCATCCAGATGAAGTAAAATTTGCCAAGACGGTTGAAGAAGATTTAAGCCGCCGCGATTTTACTTGTAATGCCATGGCAATGGAAATCTCAAATCTCAAATCTCAAATCTCAAAAATTATTGATCCGTTTGGCGGCCAAGCCGATATTAAAAATAAAATTATTCGCGCGGTTGGAGAACCCGAAAAACGTTTTAACGAAGATGCTTTGCGTTTGATGCGAGCGATAAGATTTTCAGTTCAGCTTGGTTTTGCGATAGAAAAAGAAACTTTCAAAGCCATAAAAAAAGAAGCTGGGCTGATTGAAATGATTGCCAAAGAAAGAATTCGCGACGAGTTTTTAAAAATTATTATGACGCCCTTGGCAAAAAACGGGATTGAACTGCTTGAAGAAACCGGTTTATTAAAATACATTGTGCCGGAATTGCGCGAGGGGATTGATAATGGTCAGAATAAGCACCATATTTACACGATTTGGGAACATAATTTGCGGGCTTTGGATTACGCGGCTAAGAAAAATTATTCTTTGGAAATTAGATTGGCGAGCTTACTTCATGATGTTGGCAAGCCGAAAACAAAAGCCGGCGAAGGTCCGGATTGCACTTTTTACAATCACGAAGTCGTTGGCGCGAAAATAACGGCGAAAATTATGGATAATTTGCGTTTCCCCAAAGAGCTTGCCGAGAAAGTTATTCATTTGGTTCGTTATCATCTTTTTTATTATAATGTGGGCGAAGTGACGGAATCCGGCGTGCGAAGATTTTTAAGTCGGGTAGGTTCGGAGAACGTTGATGATTTAATTAAAGTGCGAGAAGCGGATAGAATCGGTTCCGGCGTTCCCAAAGCCGTGCCGTATAAATTAAGGCATCTGCTTTTTATGATTGAAAAAGTGAAACGCGATCCGATTTCTCCAAAGATGCTAAAAGTTAACGGCGAAGATGTAATGAAAATTTTAAAAATTAAACCGGGTCATAAAATCGGTTGGATTTTATCAATTTTGCTTGATGAAGTGATTGAAAAGCCGATAAATAATAGTAGTAAGTATTTAATATTAAGAATCAAAGATTTTGGTGATTTGTCTGATATTGAACTTGAAAAAATGGCGAAATTCGCCCGGGAGAAAAAAGGGGAATTTGAAAGTGGTATTGAAGAAGAAATAAAAAGAAAGTATTATGTGAAATAATTTCCGCTTTGGGGTTTGAAAACTAATTCGGGCTGTAGTACACCGGTAGTATACGCGCTTCGGGTGCGTGAGAACCGGGTTCAATTCCCGGCAGCCCGAATTAGTTTTCAAACGGGAGTGCGAAGCGTTCACTATAAATTAAGGGCCTATGGTTTAGTGGCAGAACACGGCATTCGCATTGCCGGGACGGCGGTTCGATTCCGCCTAGGTCCAAAAATAAAAATGAACCCCCACACCAAACGAATTGTTTGTGGGGAATTAAATAAAATTATAAAATATAACGGATAAAAACTTCATTTCATATTCTCTATGAAATAAAATATAAATTCGTTATGGTGTGGGGGTGAATCAATTAAATCACATAGCCATTATTCCCGACGGCAACAGACGTTGGGCGAAGAAGAGGCGAATGCCGTCTTTTTTTGGGCATCGCGAAGGGGCGAAAACAGCGGAAAAAATATTAAAAACGGCTCTTGAAGAAAAAATTCCATATATTACTTTTTGGGGATGTTCCGTGAATAATATTATTAAGCGGCCAAAAACAGAAAATATTTTTCTGTTTAAATTATTTGAAAAGCATTTTAAAAATATAATTAAAAACAAGGAAATTCATAAAAATAAAGTGAAAATTAATGTATTGGGCCGGTGGGAAGAATTTTTTCCGGAAAAAACAAAGTCGGCGATTAAAAAAGCCATTAACGTCACGAAAGAATATAAAAATTTGCATTTGAATTTTTTATTGGCTTACAGCGGCGTTGATGAAATGACGGAGGCGATAGAAAAAATATCAAAATCTAATCCGCCAGTCGGCGGACTAAATTCTAAAATAGAAATTAACGAAAAATTAATTAAAAACAATCTTTGGACGAAAAATTTACCGCCAGTTGATTTAATTATTCGCACAGGCGAAATTCCAAATTGGTTTCACTGGTCGGATGGTTTTATGATGTGGGATGTTATAAACGCCCAATTTTATTCAACGGAAACTTTATGGCCTGATTTTTCAACAGAGGAATTTAAAGGAGTTGTTAAAAAATTCAGTGGTGTTGAGAGAAGAATGGGGAAGTAGGGTTGACGGAATAACTTATTTGAATTAAATTATTACTTATGATAAACGAAGAAATTTTGAAACAAATCAAATCAGGGGCGGTTGTGAGGGTTTCGGAGAGAATCAAGGAAAAAGACAAGGAAAGAATCAGTAATTTTAAGGGCGTGGTTCTTGCTAGAAAACACGGCAAAGAAACAGGCGCCAGTTTTACGGTGCGCGCCACGCTTGGCGATGTTGCGGTTGAAAAAGTTTATCCGATAAATTCGCCGATAATCGCCAAAGTTGAAATTTTAAGTTCTCCTAAAAAAGTTCATCGGGCGAAACTTTATTTCTTGAGAAAAGTTTCCAAAAAAGTTTCACGCCAGAAAATCGGCGTGGCGGCGTAATGTTAAGCCACTAGTCGCTAGCCACTAGCCACTAGTCGTTAAAATTTATGCGCGGGTGTCGTAACTGGTAGCCGAGCAGGATTGAGGTTCCTGTGTCCGCAAGGACGTGGAGGTTCGAGTCCTCTCCCGCGCACCAAACTTGATTGATGGTGCCTATGGTGTAATGGTAACACTGGAGTTTGTGGTACTCTCGACACGGGTTCGATTCCCGTTAGGCACCCATAAAATTTAAAGGTCGTTAATTAAATTTATTTTAAAATAAAATGACTTTTCATAAAAATATCGTTGAGCTTGCCAAGCAAAATGAAAATTTTCGGCAAGTTGTGAATACAGGGAAACATTCGCAGGTGGTTTTGATGAGCTTGTTGTCGGGCGAAGATATCGGCGAGGAAGTTCATGAAACAGTTGACCAAGTTTTGGTTTTTATTGAGGGAAACGGGGAGGCGGTGATTGAAGGCGTTGCGTCGCCGATAAAAGAAGGGGATTTGGTTTTCGTTAACGCCGGCGTAAAACACAATTTTAAAAATACCGGCGCAACCGCGTTAAAACTTTATACTGTTTATGCTCCGGCGAACCATCCGGCTGACAGAGTTCAAAAAACAAAAGCCGAAGCAATAGCGGAAGAATATTAAAAATTATTTTTTCAATAGGTTTTAATGTCAATATAAAAAGGACTATTTTATAGTCCTTTTTATATTTATTAATTTATTTTAAGGAATATTTACTAATATTTTCTTAAAGAAATTATCTTGGATTTCACCGACATTTCCTTTATAGAACCAAGTTATAAATCTTTCCGCAGCATAAGCTTTTATATCATTACCGATTACTCCTAATTTTTCAGGAGCAGGATGAAAATTATTTTTTAATTCTTCTTCGGATAAATTAGATACCAAAAAACGTCCGAAAGAATAAAGAAAAACATAATTCATCACTTCCTTTGGCAATCCTTTTAGCAAATAAATAGTAAAAGTGGGATTTTGATTAGCTATTACTTCTTGAATATAACAACCTCTTACTTGTTCATAACCGCTTTCAGAAGCTCTGCATTTTTGATTAATATTATCAGAGTAGACGATCTTTAAGTCGGAAATTGATTTTGCCTGAGCAAATGGCACAATCAAAAATGATAAAACTAATGATAAAAATATAATTTTTTTCATTTTATTAATTTTTATTTTATTGCGACCTTTTTATTTATCTCGGAATTTATTTTTAATAATTTTTTATATTCTTTACCATAAAGCCATAAAAATTTATCAATTTGTCTATAATTTAAATTATTTAATCTATAATGTTCTTTGAAATTATTTAAAATTTTTTTAAACTCCGAATAATTTTTTAGATTATTATTTGTAAAATTAATTAGATTAAAATTATCTTGCTTTTGGTAATTTATTAACATTTTATTAATAAACGAGTCATAAATGGGAAATTGTTTACAATTGTGAAAACTACAATATTTTGTCGCGAATGAATAAAAATTTCTAACATGTGGGAGTTTGGCAATTTTGTTGACTATTTTTGTATCGCCGATTTTTAATTTATGATCAATATTTAATTTAAGAATACGCTGAGCCATTTTAAATGTAGCAAGTACACCTGCGCTATAAAAAGCATTTATCGTAACGACTTTAATATAAATATTCCCCAACTCACTATTTCCGGGAAATTTTTTAACTAAATTATCTAAAATTTTATCAGCTAAATAATATCTTTTATCTCTTCGATATTTTTCATAATAGTGCTTTACAATATTTTCAGTAGGACTTATTAATTTTTGGTTTATTTTTTCCATAACACAAAACTCCACGCTAATCTGGCACCTTGCGGTACCCGTATCCTTTCGGATATGACCCCTCGCAGAGTAGACCAAACGTGGAGTTTGGTATCTGCGAGGGGAATTTTTGTGCTATGCCTCTAAAATAGAGGTTTAGGCGTTTATTTAGTTGTTATTTAAAATATATCATAAATAACAATAAATTAAAATAAATATTATAAAAAAGCTTTATTTTATCAAGTAATCGTGATAAATTATAAAAATGAAACTATCCATCGGCATCGTCGGTTTGCCCAATGTCGGCAAGTCAACTCTTTTTAAAATTTTAACAAAACAGGAAGTTAATATTGCCAATTATCCTTTTGCGACTATTGACCCGAATGTGGGCGTAGTTGCCGTTCCTGACGAGCGTCTTCAAAAATTGGCGGAAATAAGCAAATCAAAAAAAATAGTCCCGGCTGTCGTGGAATTTTACGATATCGCCGGATTAGTCAAGGGCGCCAATAAAGGCGAAGGTCTTGGCAATCAATTTTTATCGCACATCCGTGAAGTTGACGCGATTGTAGGGGTGATTCGTGTTTTTGAAAATGCGGAAATTATTCATGTTGAAGAAAAAGTTGACCCTTTGCGCGATTTGGAAATTATCAATATGGAATTGATTTTAAAAGATTTGGAAACCGTAGAAAAAAGATTGGCTAAATTAGATGGAGAGGCGCGGAGCGGAGACAAACAGAAACAGAAAGATTTTGAAATCGTTAAAAAAATAAAAGAAATTTTAGAGGATAATCGACTGGCGAACGCGGCGGAAGAGGAAATTTTAAGTGAAGCGGTTATCGGAGAAATGAATCTTTTAACCTCTAAAAAACAAATTTATTTATTAAACGGAAAAGAAAGCGATGTTAGCGAAGAATTGAAAAATAAAATTAAAGAATTAAGAGCTGATTATCTAATTATGGATTTAGCGGCTGAGAATAACGTTAATGAATTAATTAAAAAAGCTTACGATATTCTGGGGCTTATGGGTTTTTTTACGACAGGTGAAGACGAGACGCGCGCTTGGACAATTAAAAAAGGAGCCAAGGCGCCGCAAGCGGCCGGTGAAATTCATACTGATTTTGAGAAAAAATTTATTCGCGCGGAAGTTGTAAATTGCGATAAATTATTAGAAGCCGGAAATTGGACGCAGGCGAAACAAAAGGGCTGGCTTCGTTTAGAGGGGAAGGATTATATTGTGCAAGACGGAGACGTTATGGTAATTAGACACGGATAAAAGTATAACACTTTTTTCACGATCGTGAACAAAATGTTATACTTTTTTTATTTGATAATTGTCGTGTAAATATCTTTATTATTTAAGATTTGACTTATTTGGTTCGGCAAAATGTAAAAAATATTTTTTCCTTTTTGTTTTTCTGGGGTGAAAGTGTCGGTGATAAACATTATTGTTTGCGTTGGCATTGGAATGCCACGAACATTAGTGCCGCCGGCTTCTACAATTACGTATTTCGGCGTTTCTTTCGGCAGAGCATTTAATTCACGGCCCATTTGAACATAATCGGCTGCGAACGCGCCCTGGATATTGGGATTTTTACCCCATTTAATAAAATAAGTGTTGTAAGCGTTTATTAAAAGTAAAAAGCAAAAGGTAAAAAGTAGAAAGTAGAAAATTTTTAATTTTATTTTGCTGTTATTGATAGTAGTAAGATTTTTTATTTTTTCTATTAACCAAATGCCACCGAATCCCGCTAAAATAAAAATCGGCGGAATCATTATAATTGCGCGGAGAGCGTGTGGCAAACCCTCGTTGGAAATTACGACTGGCAGAGCGGCGATAACCAGCCAAGAGAAAATAAATATTGGCGCGAAAAAATCTTTAGAAAACAGGCGGCGAATTGATATTACTGTTCCGATTAAAAATAATATTCCCACCGACCAAAACAATAGTGGCTTTCCCGCATAATTATGCCGCCAATTATAATCGCCGGAAAAATTAAACATTCCGGCGGTTTTTATAATATTTGTCGTTAAATCTTTTAATGGAGTAGGAGAGCTAAAAACCGAAACTTGCGTTGTCCGGCCCATAAAGTCCTGCGGATTTTGAATGAAATAAATTCCTAATGGCGTAAAAACAATAATAGCCACTAGGGTATAACCACTAGCCACTAGTAGGATTTTTTTGCGGATTTGCCAGCTTGCCCCGTAATGAACTTGTTCTGTTTCGGGGTCTTTATTTTGGAACCAATATAAAGCAATGATTATTAAAATTAAAGCAGGTGTGGCGCGGTAGGCGATATAACTGTGAAAGCCGAGACCGTAAAATACGCCAGAGAAGATAGAATTTAGAATATAGAATTTAGGAGATTTTTGTTCTTTTATTTGACGAAGCGCCAATAATAAAAAATAAATTCCCCAAGTTAAAAAGAACGGCGCCATTATTGCGCGAAAACCGATGCGAGAAAAATTAATATGCCAGAAGCTCGTAGCTAAAAGAAAAGCCGATAAAAGAGCAATATTCTTATTAAAAATTTCTTTTGCAAGAAAATAAACTCCCAAAACCGTTAAAATTCCAAAAATGGCGCTTACTGCTCTAAGCGCCCAGGGGAAATTACCGAATAAGGCGATTGACAACGCTTGGATGTTTATAAATAATCCTTCGCGGCCGTTATTTTCCGGATAAAAAATCTTCCAATCGCCAGTTGATAAAGATTCTAAGGCGTTATTGCCGTTCATTGCTTCGTCCGGATAAAGTCCGGGCGGCAGTTCAGTTATGTTGTATAAACGCAAAAAAGCGGCTATAATAACGATAATAGAAAGTAGAAGGTAGTGAGTAGTAAGCAATGATTTTAATTTATTCATAAATTTATAATACCATGCCCAGTATGAGAATTTCAAACTTTAATTTTTCTAAAAGAAAAATCATAAAAATATATTGGGATTAAATAATATAATATCAATATAAAATAAACATAATTATGGAATTTAGATAACACTATTGTTTATTTGAAATTCCTCTACTGGGCATGTCAGACGTTATTTATCAAAATTTTGAGCATAAAGCCTTGGAGGCGGATATTGAAAGATTAGGTAAAGAAATTTCAGAAAAAAGAAAATTGCTTGAACATAAGAATTTATCAGATAGAGAATTAGTGAAACAAACGCTTCATTCCGTTGTTAAACAAGCGATTATTGAGCCACAAACAGCGGTAAGCCAACCGTCTCTAACGCAATCAAATGTTCTGCCGAATTATCTTCAAAATTCTTCAACGGACGTAAAAGTAGAAGTTGAAAAATTAATTGATTTAACATTACACCAAGGGGTTGAAAAAGCCATAAAAGCCGCCGTAAAATCAGACTCTTTTATTTTAGACGCTTTTCATGACGCGCTCACCGATAAAATGTACGAAGAATTGAAAAAAAGAAAATTAATATAATGCTTATTTATTTTTTTTTACTGTTTTTTATTTTTATTGCCATAGGCGCGGCTTTCTTTTTTATTTCAAAAATCTCCGGCAAGCGGCGTTTAAAAGACGCGCTTGATTTAAAACTTCTGTTAGTCCGTCTGCCTCAAAAAACAAAAACCGAAGACCAGCAAAAAGATTTCAAAGACGAAATAAATATTTCCGCCCAGCTTTTCGGAATTTTAGCTAGCCTTAAATCTCCTTTTGTTTTAGAAGCGGCGGTTCATCACATCGGCGAAGAAATCCATTTTTACGCGGCGGTTCCCAAAGATTCCGTTGAATTTGTGAACAGGCAGGTAGAGGGCTTATGGAAAGATGCGTCCATTGAGCCGGTTGACGATTATAATATTTTTAATCCGGCAGGAGTGAATCAGGGAGTTTATATAAAACAAAAACTTTCTTATGTCCTTCCCATCAGAACTTACTCGGAAGCGAATATTGACACTTTCGCTTCAATTTTAAGCGGCCTTTCAAAAATCAATGAAATTGGCGAAGGCGCAGGAATTCAGATTTTAGTCAGGCCGGCGGGGAAGTCGGTGAAAAAAACAATCATTAAAATGATTGGATATTTAAAACAAGGGAAAAAATTTGATGAAGTTCTTGGAGGGCTGGCAATGGGCTTGAAGGATTTTAAAAAAGCAATTAGTCCGACTGCCGATAAAAAAGAAGAAAAAACGATTGACGACGAAGCGATAAAATCTTTGGAATTAAAAATTTCAAAACCTCTTTTAACCGTTAATTTACGGGTTTTGGTTTCCGCGCCGAGCCAATATCAAGCAGACGCCATTTTAGAAAGCATCAGTGGGGGATATTCGCAATTTCACGCTCCGCGCCGCCAAGAACTGAAAATTATCAAGCCGCGCGATTCACAAAAATTGGCTTATCAATTTTCTTTCCGTGAGTTTGACGAAAATCAAGCAATGATTTTAAACGCCGAAGAATTGGCGAGTATGTTTCATTTTCCGTCTTCCACAACCGATATTCCGAGATTAAAATGGATTAAATCAAAAGAAGCTCAGCCACCGGCGGAAATTTCCAAATCAGGAACTTTGATAGGAGAAAGCGCTTTTCGCGGAGAGAAGAAGAAAGTTTATATTACCGAAGATGATCGCCGCCGCCATATTTATATTATCGGACAAACAGGCACTGGAAAATCAACTTTGATGACCAATATGGTTATTGAAGACATTAAAGCCGGCAAAGGAGTTTCGGTAATTGACCCACATGGATCTTTAGTTGAAACGATTTTATCCCAAATCCCGAAAGAAAGAATTGAAGACGTAATCTTATTTGACCCCGGGGATATTCAGCGGCCGTTGGGAATGAATATGCTTGATTATGATTTTAACAGGCCGGAGCAAAAAACATTTATTGTTGACGAAATGCAAAGTATTTTATTCAAGCTTTTTCCGGAAAGCGGAGAAGCTATGGGTCCGGTTTTTCAGCAATATATGAGGAATACACTTTTACTTTTAATGGAAGATTCGGCGAACGAGCCGGCAACCTTAATTGAAACGGCGCGCGTTTTGACAGATGCAGATTTCAGAAATAAAAAATTGGCGCGCATTAAAAATCCAGTAGTGCTCGATTTTTGGGAAAAGGAAGTGGCGAACGTGAAAGGCGAAGGTTCTTTAGCGAATATGGCGCCTTACATCACTTCCAAATTTAATAATTTTACGGCCAATGATTATGTGCGGCCGATTATCGGACAGACAAAATCAGCTTTTAATTTCAGGCAAGTGATGGATGAGAGAAAAATTTTATTGGTTAATTTGTCAAA
>JBBTVF010000038.1:0-1075 GCA_038063335.1 Patescibacteria group bacterium | reverse complement strand
GTTGTAAAAGTTTCTTTTGTAAGTGTTTCTTTTGTATTGTGAACTTTCTTCACTAGATTGGTGTCGTTTTGTTCACTAGATTGGTGAACTTTGTTCACTAGATTTTGTTCTTGTGAACTTTCTTCACTAGATATTTTGTTAGTAAAAACAGACCCTAATTGATACCAAACTTTTCTTCTTTGGCGTTTTTTGGATGTGTTGCAAAGATTTCCTTTTTTATCTTTGGCAATAATCCACCCACATTCTACGCAAACTTGAATAGCTGTTGCAATCGCCCTGTTAGATTGTCCAGTAAATTCCATAAATTGAGACTGGCTTATATAATCTTGTATTTTTCTTTCTTCTGTCATTGGATCAAACCAACCAAGTGTTTTTCTTGTGATAAGCAAAACGACCTTTAGTTCAGTTTCATTCATTTTTTTCATTTCTCCGTTGTATAACCAATTGGGAGTTGGTGTTGTATTGGGTATAAAGCTCATATATTTAACAAAACAAAAACCGAACACGAGGAAAGTCTTGCGGAAAATCCCGTGTTCGGTTTTTGGCTAATTAAATAATTATGCAAGACTTTAAACATCCTTGTATTATACGCCCTTCAAAATTAAAGTAAAGTTTTTTCCAATTTAAAAAACAAAAAACACGTTGTTGTCAAATTTAAAAAGTATTTTACCCTTTATTCTCACTGGAATTTATATGCGGGTTCCGAAAAATGTTGGCGATATCAGCTTTTAAGCTTCGCATATTGGTGACAAACATGCGCGGTTCAACTGAGATTAACCCCTGTGAATATTTTTGCTTGGCTTCTTGAAGCGCCGAAGAGTTTAAAAATTTAAAGTACCCAACCGGGAGCGATTTTTCCCCCTCGATGGAGAAATCCGTCCCTTGGAGGGGAAACTTTAAAGTTACTAAAACCGCGGCGAGATAAAGATCTCTGGTTGAAAAAAAATCATTTCCCATATATTTCATTTTATTTTGATAATAATAGATTATAACATAGTCTTTTAAAAAGAAAAACTTTCTTTTGCTTGACAAGTAAAAGAATAAGAGTATAGTAGAAATATTATTAGATAAAAAA
>JBBTVF010000037.1:0-2114 GCA_038063335.1 Patescibacteria group bacterium | reverse complement strand
CTAAAATTCCCCAAACTCTTGGAGCATTTCAGCGGGGTAGAGGAACGGTACCTCGGGGGGCTCATAATCCCCAGGAGCGGGTTCAATTCCCGCCCCCGCAAAAGATTTTTTCGCGTCGGCGTAGCTCAGTGGTAGAGCGAAGGACTCATAAACCTTAGGTCGCAGGTCCGATTCCTGCCGCCGACACTCTTCAATGCGCAAACATTCCAAAAATTTTTTTATTGTTTTATTGGTTGTTGCCGTAGTTGGCAGCGTATTTTATATTTATTCGGCGATGAAAACCGTGAAAGCTTATTCATTTTTCAAACCGTTGATAAATATTGCAGACCTTCCTTCGGTGAAATCCGCGGTTGATTACAGTAAAAAAAGCGTTGACAAAATTGGAGAAAAAATAAAAAATCAAACAAGCGTGATTAATAGTTCGGTTTCTAAAGCAACGAATAATTTTAAAAACAGCGCGTTTGAATTTACTAAAGAAAACATAAATAGCGGATTAAACGTAGTCGGAGGAGTTTTGAGAGTGGATGAAAAGCTGATTGATAATACTGAAATTAATAATACAAATAGTGTCGGTAATAATGAAAAAAAATGTGAATAATAAATAATAATTTTTTAATTTTAAATGTCTCTAACTTATAACGAACTAAAACCCGGAACTTTTATTATTTTTGAAGGACAGCCTTATGAAGTGCTGGAATTTGCGTTTTTAAGAATGCAACAGAGGAAGCCGACAAGCAAAACAAAATTGAAAAATTTAATCACCGGAAAAGTCAAAGAGCAGACTTTTCATCAAAGTGACGTATTGGAAGAAGCGGAATTGGAAAAAATGCCGTCGCGTTTTCTTTATGAAAGCAGAGGGGTTTATTGGTTTGACGAAGTCGGCAATCCGAAAAATCGTTTTTCTTTCAATAAAGAGGCGTTGGGAAACTCAACTGATTTTTTGAAGTCAAATTTGGAAACAACGGCTGTAAAATTTGAAGAGAAAATTATCAATATAGAATTGCCGATTAAGGTCTCTTATAAGGTTGTTGAGGCTCCTCCGGCGATTAAGGGGGACACTGCGCAGGGTGGAAATAAAGTCTCAATAATTGAAACCGGCACGAAAGTGAATACTCCGTTATTCATCAATAATGGCGATGTTATTTTGGTCAACACTCAAACGGGAGAATATGTAGAAAGGACAGAGAAGAGTTTATAAAGTTTATAAGGTCATAAAGCGCAATTTGTTTCTTGCGACAATTTTTCCAAAGTTTGTTCTCCTTCAAGTTTTTTTCCATTGGATAAAATCCAAGTCGGATAGCCGTTTATTCCTTTATCTATGCAAAGTTGCGTGTTTTCCGGACATTCAACATAAGGGACATATTGGAAAGAATTCCCAAAAAGCTTTTTTTGATTTTGACAATGGATACACCACTCGGCTCCATACATCGTGATATTTTTTTCCGCCAAACATTTGGCGAAATTGTCATATTGGTTAGGAGCGTTATTTTGCACTTTGTTTTTTTTAATTTGCCAAAAAGCCAGCGCCAAAACGGCGATTATGGCAATTACTCCAAGAGAAATTATTATTTTTGCAGATTTTTCCATTTTTAATTTATTTTACTCGTCGCAACAATCCACCAATTTATTAACCAAATCTTCAACTGTCCACGGCTTATCTTCTTTTTTTAATTTCGGCAAATCAATCATTTTTAGGCGAGTCGCCCAGAAAAGGGCGTAAAGGCGATACGCTTTATGAAATATATCTTTTGCTTCATCCTGTTTATTATCGGACAGGAGCTTTGTTCCGACTTCTATTAAACGCATTGACGCCGCAAGCAGATGTTTGGCAGCGCACCACATTTCGCCTTCATATTCTTTTATCATCAGCTTCATTAAGTCTTTGCGTATTTCGCGCGTTTCATTAAGCAAATCAAAATATTCTCCTTTGCCGGTTTTTTCGGCGGTGAAAAAGAAATGCTCTTCCAGGCTGATTAAATTCATTATGGCGATGCTTAAATCTTCTTCCGTGGACAAGTCAAATTTATTGTCTTTTTTCATCTGCTGGATTTTTTCTATAAGTTTTTGAAATCTTTTTTCGTCCATATATATATTCTAACTTATTATAAAAGAAA
>JBBTVF010000036.1:0-3406 GCA_038063335.1 Patescibacteria group bacterium | reverse complement strand
GATTAAAAAATTTTCTTCCCCCAAAATTAAAATATGGTTCGAGCCGATGTTTTTAACAGATTCTTTGGCGGTTTTTATCTAATAACTAAAGCGGATTTCCCGGTCAAAATTCCGCTTTCTTTTTTTATAAGATTCTTTGCTTTGGCTAAAAATCTGCTTGCTTCCAAAATTTCAATCAACACGGGAATATTGTTTTTCGTAAAATGGACAACAACATCACCGATTTCTTTGGCGTAATTAATCTGTTTGTCGGCGATTTCCCACATCAAAACATCTGCTTCAGGTTCGTATGAAATTTTCGCTTTATTTTTTTTCATATTGTTTTTTTCTGCCGGGATAAAATGTAATAATTTTTATAACACCAAATTCTTGTTTATATACTACTCTTAAAACACGGTTTTTGTCAATTTTCCGTTGAGCGATTAAGAGCGGTAATCTTGATTTATCAATTAAATCGGGATTTCCGATGGTTTTCAAAACTTGTTTTTCGGTAATTAAGAATTTATGTCTTTTCAAAATTTCGAACTTGTCTTTGGCGTGTTTGGTAAAAATTATCATAAATTAAATATAAATATGGTGCCCGAGGAGAGAGTCGAACTCTCACGACCTTGCGGTCAATGGATTTTGAGTCCATCGCGTCTGCCATTCCGCCACCCGGGCGATAATTATTGATAATAATTATTTTTTAAGTTAAAATCAAGAGATGGACGAACAAAATATTCAACAATCTCAACCGCAAGATGCCGCGCCGTTTATGCTGCCCTTAGATAATACGGAACAATATCACAAACTTGCGCCGCAAATTCAGACGCCGCAATCGCAACAAATTAAACCACAGCCGATTGAACCGAGCCAGCCGATAGTTAAACCGCAATCAGTGGAAGAAAAATCATCTTTCCATAAAGACGCGATTTTTCACATTGAAATAGAAAAAATAAAACCTAATCCTTTTCAACCCCGCAAAACATTTGACGAGGAATCGCTTAAAGAATTGGCGGCGTCAATCCGCGAATTCGGAATTATCCAACCTATAGTTATCACGAAGACAGAACATGACATTGAAACCGGAACGCAAATTGAATATCAGCTCATTGCCGGAGAACGCAGATTAATGGCGTCAAAAATGGCGGGACTTGAACGAATTCCAGCGATTATTAAAAGAATCGCTCCGGGCGCTCCGCAAATGGAAATGGCGATTGTGGAAAATATCCAGCGCGCCAATCTTAATTCTATTGAAACCGCCAGAGCTTACGCCAAATTGCAAGACCATTTTGGCTTAACTCAAAGGGAGATTGCCGCGAAACTCGGCAAGAGCCGCGAAACAATCGCCAATACGATACGGCTTTTGAATTTGCCAACAGAAATCCAAGACGCGCTTGCAGAAGGAAAAATCAATGACAGTCAAGGAAGACTGCTTTTAACTATTAATGATTTGAGCCAGCAGATGGCGGCTTTTTACGACCTTTTAGCGAATAATTTAAGCGTTCGGGAATTAAAAAATAAAATTAGAAGAATAACGGCGCCTATTGGAGAAAAATCTGAAAACGTTTCTGAAAACATTTCAACAGACCCGGAGATTAACGCTATGCAGGAAAAATTAATGGAGCTTCTCGGCGCTCCGGTAAAAATAGAGAAAGATGGCGAAAAGGGGAAAATAGTCATCCAATTTTTTTCCCCCGAAGAAATTAGGGGAATAATTAACAAGCTGATAAGTTAGCGAGCTGTTAAGCTGATTTTTAGCTAAGCCGCTTATTAGCTTTTCAATATCTTATAACCGATTTCTTTAATTTCTTTTATCTTTTTTAATTTTAAAATTAATTTTTCCGCTTTTTCTTTATTTATTCCACAATGAATTTTAATTATTGATTGTCTTCCGATATCAACCGTATTAAGATTTTGAATATTTATATGGCTTCTGGATATTATAGATGAAATGTCTTTTATTAAACCTATTTTATCTTCCGCGGTTATTCTGAATTCAACAATTTCGGGTTTTTTTTGCATAAAACTCGGCACGTTTTTTAACGCCGTTTTAATTCTTCTTTTTGCCATCGGCGTTTTGGCGAATTCAAGCCATGATAATGACGGCTTCTTGCTTTTTTGCGTTAAAATTTCAATCAAATCTCCCGATTGTAATTGATAATCAAGAGGAGCTATTTTACCGTTAATTCTGGCTCCAACACACTGGTTACCTATATCGGTATGAATCACATAAGCGAAATCAACGGGCGTTGAGCCGGCCGGCAAATCAATTACTTCGCCCTTTGGAGTAATGGCAAAAATCCTGTCTTTAAGAAAATCTATTTTTAAAGATTGCAGAAATTCTTCCGAACCGGCTGTTTCTTTTTGCCATTCTTTTAACTGATTAATCCAAAATAATTCTTTTTTTTCGGCAAAAATCGTTTTATTTTCTTGATAAATTTTGCTTCCTTTTGATTGGGCATAAGCCCAATAAGCGGCAATGCCGTTTTCCGCTTGTTCATGCATTTCAGATGTTCTTATTTGAAATTCAGTCGGTCTATTATTAACGCAAAAAACCGTAGTATGGAGAGAGCGATAGCCGTTCGGTTTCGGCATTGCTATGTAATCTTTGATTTTTCCGGGCATCGGCGGCCAAAGTTGATGAATAATACCCAGAATCGAATAACAATCCTCAACTGTTTTTAAAATAATTCTTAAAGCCATTAAATCGTAAATTTGTTCCAAATTCATATCTGTTCGGAATAATTTTTTATATAAACTGCTGTATTTTTTGGCGCGGAAATCTATTTTAATCGGCTCAATTTTATGCTTTTCAAGCGTTTGCTCAATAATTATTTTTACTTTTTCCAAATATTTTTGACGTTCTTCATAGCGTTCTTTAATATTTTCCAAAAGCCATTTGTGTTCCTGCGGATGCAGATAGGGAAAAGCTAAATCTTCCAATTCGCCCGCCAAGTTCGCCATTCCTAAACGGTAGGCGATTGGCGCGTAAATTTCCGTTGTTTCCAAGGCAATTCTTTTTTGTTTTTGGAGAGCTAACGCCGAAAGAGTTTCTATATTATGCAATCTGTCCGCCAATTTAATGAATATAACCCGTAAGTCTTGGCTTAGAGCTAAAATCATTTTACGAATATTCTCCGACTGAAGATTAGCCATATCGTTGTTTTCTTGGCGATATTTTATGCGCCCGAGTTTTGTAACACCGTCCACTAAAAAAGCGATGTCATCACCGAATTTCTTTTTTATTTCTTCAAGCGAAATTTTTGTGTCTTCAACAATGTCATGAAGCAAACCGGCGGCAATTGTCGCCGCGTCCATTCGCCATTCGGCCAATTTAAGGGCTGTTTGATAACAATGGGTAAAATATATCTCTCCCGATTTTCTTTTCTGCCCTTGATGCGCCGATTTGGAAAAATCAAAAGCG
>JBBTVF010000035.1:0-1263 GCA_038063335.1 Patescibacteria group bacterium | reverse complement strand
TAACGGCTTTTATCTCCAATTCAGCGGAAGAAGCGATGGAAATTCTAAAAAAGGAGGATGTTGATTTAATATGGCTTGATATAAAATTGCCGAAAGTGAGCGGCATTGAATTTTTAAAAATAATCCGGAGCAACCCTGATTGGAAAAATAAAAAAGTGATGATAGTTTCCGCCTCCTGAAGCGACGAAATGAAAAAGACGATGGGAGAAATGGGCATTTTGGATTATATAGTGAAAAACGAAATGAAATTGGACGATATAGTCATGCGCGCCGCGAACGCTTAAAATTTAAAAAATTGCCATGGATAATAAAAAAACAATTTTAATAGTTGAAGACGATTTTTTCGTTTCCAGAGCCTATGCCATTAAACTTGAGAAAGAAAGTTTGAACGTTCAATCTGTCACTGACGGCGAAGCGGCAATTGAATATCTGAAAAAAAATGAAGCGCCGAACCTGGTACTTCTTGATTTAATGATTCCGAAAAAAAGCGGCTTTGAAGTTTTAAAAGAAATTAAAACAAACGACAAATGGAAAAATATTCCCGTAATTATTCTTTCCAATCTCGGTCAAGAGAGCGACATTAAAAAGGGGAAAGAACTGGGAGCTGCGGAATATATTATTAAAGCCGATGTTGATATTGAAAACATTATTGAAAAGGCGAAAAAATATCTGTAAAATAAAACAATTAAAAAGGTCAGTTTAGTTTTTAAAAAAATTATGAATTCAAAAAATATTAAAAAGGGTTTTACATTACTTGAGCTTTTAATTGTTATCGCCATTCTCTCAATATTGGGCGCGATTGTTATTTTCCTTCTTAACCCGGTGGAAACATTGAAAAAAGCGCGCGACTCGCAAAGAATCAGCGACTTATCAACAATCAAAACGGCGCTGGGAATTTATTTAACCAGCACTTCATCGCCGAAACTTGACGGTGGAACAAATACGCTTTGTATCGGCGGTAGCGGTGTAGACACAATTTGGTACAGCGCTCCAAACGATACGCAAGCTATTACCGACACAAGTGTTGGCGGCTCAGCCAGTTCTACGCAGGCAACAGCGGCTAACGGCGGATTAGTTGACGGCACAGGTTGGATTAAGGTTAATCTAAGCTCGCTGATCGGCGGCTCTCCGATTTCCAGTTTCCCAATTGATCCGACAAATTCCGTAACCGTCGCAACGGTCACTTCAACCGATTTGGTTTACCGTTTTTCCTGTAAATCTTCACCATTAGGTTTTGAAATAAACACTCAATTAGAAAGTAGC
>JBBTVF010000034.1:0-1863 GCA_038063335.1 Patescibacteria group bacterium | reverse complement strand
CGGCAAAAGACGCTCCGGGCAAATCTTCGGCCGTGGCGCTGGAACGCGCCGCCACATCCGCGTTTTTGCCATATTCTTTTTCCATTTCCTGATACGCTTTAGTAATTTCGTTTTTCAAATCATCGGGAAATTCCGCGCCTTTAATCGCCTCACGGATTAATTTTCCCCGCCGAGACAAATCTTTAAGATTTTTTGTGTTTAAATTTTTTAATGTTTCATGAATAAAATCTTTTATTTTTTGATTTTTAATTTTTGATTTTTCCAAAAAGTATCTATACGCGCTGGCTGTTACCGCAAACCCACCCGGAATTTTTATTCCCTTCGGCGTTAAATTTTGAATCATTTCGCCAAGTGAAGCATTTTTCCCGCCGACTTCCGGAACATCTTCTATGCCAACATTTTTGAGTTGTTTAATAAAAGAATTCATTATTTTATATTACTCCTTCGGCGCGCTTAGGACAAACATCAAATCCGCCACATTGAAACATTTTTTCTTGGTAAAAATCAAATCGCCGGTTTTCTTAAAGAAATTAAAAGAATCATGGCTGTCTAAATATTTTTGAGGATTTAATTTTAGTTTTTGAGCTTTTTGAATCGTTAAAAAATCGCCAATCGCGCCGGCCACTTCAGTATTGTCGCGGCCATCACTGGCAATACTTAGAACAACGGTATTTTGTAGTAAGTAGTTAGTATTAAACGCCTTACTAATAATTCCTAAAACCGACTCCTGATTTCTGCCTCCTTTACCCAACTTTAAACTTTTAACTTCCCTGCCTGCCGGCGAAGCAGGGAACTTTGAACTTTGAAGAGTAACCGTTGTTTCGCCTCCGGCTAAAATCACTGCCCGTTCCACGCGTGGAACGTTTTTAATCAACGATGACAAAGCGTTTCTCGCTTCGCCTTTTAAGGAGTAAGAATAAATTTTCGGTTTAAATCCTAATTCCTTCGATTTTTCCGCCATCGCCAAAAGCGGCTTGCGATTGGATAAAAATAAAATATTTTTAACTCTTTTGAAATATCTTTTGTCCTTTGGCGTTTCGCGGAATTTAATTTTTCGGACATCCGATGTTTTGAAATTATTTCCGTTAATATTTGGGACATCGGATGTCCCCATATTGAAATATTTCCTCAAAATTCTCTCAGCGTCTTTTTTGGTGGTTTTGTCATAAACCGTGGGTCCGGAAGCCACCATTGATAAATCATTGCCCAAAACATCGGAAACAATTAAAGAAATTACGGTTGCCGGATAAGCCATTTTTGCCAAACCGCCTCCTTTGGTAATTGAAAGATGCTTCCTAATAGTATTTAATTCCAAAATATTCGCGCCGGCTTGCGTTAATAATTTAGTCGCCAAAACCGAACTTTTCATTTCTTTCTCCGAATCGCACAATAAAGCCGACCCTCCGCCGCAAATAAAAGTTATAAGCAAATCGTCTTTTTTCAGATTTTTTGCTAATTTAATGATTTTTTGGGTGGCAGCGATATTTTGCTTAGACGGCAATGGATGAGTACCAATTAAAAATTCAGCATTTAGAATTAAGAATTTAGAATTTAGGGGTGGTTTTTTTATGTCTAGGGCGACACATTTAGTTAGCCGTTTACCTAAAATTTTCGCTAAATTTGCCGATGCCAATGCCGAACCCTTACCAATCCCGATAAGCGAAACCCGCTTATAAACACTTAAATCAAATTCCGAACAAGTTTCAGCGCTATGACGCGTCATAGCGCTCTTAATAAATAATTTGCCATTCTGAGATTTTATTTTTCGACTAACCACTTTTTCAATTTCAATCGCCTCATAGCCCGCTTCGGCAATCAAAAGCGTTTTTTCCCGTAAAGAATTTTTGGCTAAATTTTTAAAAT
>JBBTVF010000033.1:0-33091 GCA_038063335.1 Patescibacteria group bacterium | reverse complement strand
CCGCCATTCCTTGATATATACAATGAAGGCGGGATGAACCGCATGTGCCGTGTTGGGCGATGTAAAATTTTTTATCGTTTTTTATGCGTCAACTTTAATATTAACAAAGACAGTGTAAGAGACGCTTCAATCGTAGTAAAAATCATTATGGGACGACTTTTTATACCAATACCATATATTACAAAGAGTATCAGCCCTGTTAAAAGTAAAGAATTCCACAGCAAGGAAATATCTTCCGTTGATTTAGTTGTCCATGATTTAATCACCTGAGGTATAAGGGCTGATGCGATGATTGCCGAACCAGCAAAACCTACGATTTCAATGTCCATAATGATTTTTACGTTAAGTAATAAAAAATTTTATTTCGCACAACGTTTAAGAATAAAAGAAGTCCCGTGCCGTATTTAATGGCGTAAAACTTATTTTATTCTCAAAACTTCTTAAGTTGCTACTGGCTTAATTTTACCACAGCGTGGGATTTGGGAAAATGCCGAGCCGAGGTATTTTCCTTTTATTCTTTGTTAGGCGAGGGTTTGACTTTTTTCCTTATGAAATTAAGTAAAAAGAGAAGTCAAAAGCGCTAGCGTTCCCTTGAGTTTTAAAAAATAAACATTCCTAATTAAATAGCTCCTTTTAATTTTTAAAATTTTCTAAAAATTTCCAAAATTGTGGCCAGCTTTTATTTACGGCATTCGGATATTTTATTTTAACCTTATTGCCTTTTAATATAGAAACTGCCTGAACAACCCTGTGATCAGTAGAAGTGATTTCTTCTTCATTAAGCGCTTTCTCCATCTCGCTTATTCTATCGCTTTCGTGACCCCTTAAACTGGGCCATAATTTTTCTCCTTCCTCCGCGGTCATTAAATCAAAAGCGCGTGCGAAACAGTAATCTTCCGCTTGATGGGAGGTAAATTTCATCTTCCCATTTTTACGCCAATCTATATAAGCAAGCGCTTGCGCAAGAATTGTTTTGTCGTATCGCGGTTTCCATAATTTTGATTCTTTTCTTGCTTTATCCCAATGCTCTACCGCGTCATAGGTTATTTGTAGTTTATGGGGCGGATTGAAAATTTTTTCCTGGCTACCCATTAAAATTGAAACGCTGGCCCATTGTGAAGTTCCGTTATTAAGCGTTAATAATTTATCTAACGGCCAGTCAATAATCTCGGAATTATCACAAATTTTTCTATTTTTGAGTGTGCCGTGAAGGATAAATTTTTTATTTTTATTGAGTTTCCAAGAGGCGAATTTTAGAAATCTATATAATGTTCCGGATTCGCCAACGTCAATATCATCTTGGTTGTTTTTCCATTGAATTGACGCTTGGTAAAGAGCTTTTAGGTCATCACTTAATTCGTTTTTGTGTTGCTCTAAATAATTTATAGTATCGTCATAACCATTAATTAAATCAAGTATCCCAATTCTTATCATCCATGATTTATCTAACGGAATATAACCATTTTCTATTAAGAATTTATCTGTCATAAAAAAATTAAAAGGGGCTAAATATATATATAAGTTTGTTTTTTAAAATTTCGCCTAACGTATCGGCACATGCGAAGTTGCGCCGTGGTTTAATTGATTATTTTGTTAATATCGCTTACTCGATTATATCACTAAACTTGCCATTTCGTCAGCGCAATTTAGGTGAGTCCCGCCATTCCTTGATATATACAATGAAGGCGGGATGAACCGCATGTGCCGTGTTGGGCGATGTTTAAATTTAGGCCTTTAAAATATTAAAGTGAAAAAAGCTTTTTTAAAAAATTTTTAAAATTCATTTTTAACTCCTCCATATTGACATAAAGTAAATTCTTGCTATACTAAACTGAGCTATTTTAGCTTCGAAATCGTTCTTACAATCTAAGGAGGAGGGAAAAATGAAGACTAAGTTTGTGGTAATCTGCAACAACATTTCAGGCGACAAACTGGTTACGGATTTTGACGATTCGTTATTGCATCACTTCCAGCACGACGAGATAGAAGTGCAGAAAGTAAGGCTCGTCGACTTGGTGGGTATCGGGAAAATGCCGTCATGTTTGTCCGACTGGGCGAAACATGACAAGGTGGTCATCATTTGCAATTCCGCGACAGCAGCTTTTTTTCTCGATGTCCACAAGGTCATTGAGAATGCTGAGCTGTGGGCAATCAATTGGCCAAAGAAAATCGCCAGCACGGACAATCCGGAAAGGCACAAGTTCTTTGAGTATATGCCACAAATGACCGTGGAAGCGAAAAGGTTGATGGCGGCCTAAGCGCTGGCATTCACAAAATCGGGGCGACTGAAACTGGTCGCCTCTTTATTTTAAAAATTTTTTAAAAAAGCTTCCTTATTATAAATTTTAAAGGCCTAAATTTAAATTTCGCCTAATGTTTACGCATCATCTGAAGTTTTCATCCCGACTTAGTAGGATAAACTTTTGATTTCAGACAATGTTTTGTTTAATTATCTCCGCCTAAACCTTCATCAGACTAAGGGATGAAAATTTGGGCGGAGGGAAATTGGCACTTCTTAAGGATTTTATAAATGTCAATTTCCTGTAGCCAGATATGCGTTGTTATGTGATGTAGCCAGAAATTTCTTTCTCCTTATAAAAATTTTTTTGGCAATTTATTTTGGGTTAGACGGGAATTCTCCTTTTCTTTTTGCTTCATCTATTTCTTCCTTTGTAAATCCCAATCTCAATCTTGTTTCATACCAAATATTATTTTCCTCTTCTTTAGTAAGCTTCAAAAATGCTAACCATGATGACTCATCTCCTATAATTCTAGCCAGGTCTTCAGGGGCCTCATCTGGAGACGTTGGCAAATCAAAGGAAAAACCACTCCACCCTGCGTGCAATTCTACGCGTGGCATTAATTCTAAAAATTTTGTATCCAATTTAATAGAATTTAATACTTGTTCTGTAGTATCATTGCCTTCAGAATCTTCAAAAACACCAAGTGTGTACCCTGGATCAAAGAAAATTACTTTCGAAACAATGCCCTTCTCTATTAATTCCACTACTTTTTTGCCAGGCACATTTGCAATTCCATTTTCATCAAAAACTACACCGTGCTCAGCAGTTTTTTTATTAAATTCTTTCCCAAAAACTTCTTCAGCCCCACCTTCGTGAAAATTTTTTAAATTTTCTTTTGCAGGGGGATTATTTCCAATTTTTTCGATATTCATAATTTTGTTGTTAATTTATTAAATTATTAAATATCAAGTTATGTCGACCGTGAAAATAAATTGCCAAAAAAAACTTTAAAATAGAAAAAAGAAATTTCTGGCTATTTCACATAACTCGTTATTATGCGAATAAATTTCTGTTTATATACTAAAACTTGCGTATTATGCGAAGTTTTAGTAAGATTATTTTATCGACTCCATAGTTAAAATAGCATAATTTTAATGCAAACACAAGAGTTGTTGCAAAAAATTGAAAACGAGCTAAGATTGCGCAACTACAGTCGCAAAACGATAAAAAGCTATATTCTGTGCTTATCCAATTTCTTTCGTTTTATTGGAACCATTGAGAAAGACCCGAATATTGATGTAATCAAAAAATATCTATTAGAGAAACAAGAAAGGAAACAATCGTCGCAAACCATCAATCTTTATCTTAACGCGATAAAATATTTCTATCGCGATATAATGAAATCGCTGATTGTGATTGACTTAAAGTTTGCCAAGACATCAAAAAAGTTGCCAATAGTGCTTTCGCGGCTGGAAATAGAAAAAATTATAAATTCCATTTCAAATCAAAAACATAAATTAATCGTTGCCTTGTCTTACGGAGCCGGATTCCGTGTCAGCGAAGTTATAAATTTGAAAGTGAAAGATATTAATTTAGCGGAATTGACAATTCATCTTAAAGGAGCAAAAGGAAATAAAGATCGTATTACTATTTTACCTGAAAAATTAGTTAAAAATATTGAAAAATCGATTTCAAATAAAAACATTAATGATTATTTATTTGCCAGTGAACGCAGTGAAAAATTAACAGAACGAACGGCGCAAAAAGTTTTTGAAAACGCACTCAAAAAATCAGGTGTCCAAAAAGAGGCGACTTTCCATTCACTCCGCCACAGCTTTGCGACACATTTGCTGGAAAATGGAGTTGATGTAAGATATGTACAAGAATTATTGGGGCATCAGAATATCAGAACAACCCAACTCTATACAAAAGTTACCAATCCAGCCATTAGAAATATTAAAAGCCCATTGGATAATTTATGAAAATTCTTACCATTAACAATAAAAAAGAGGAGAAATTTTTGCGGACAAAAACCGCAAATTTTGACTTCGTAAAATTCTCTAAAAAAGAAATCAACGAATTGATTAAAAAAATGCGGGGAATAATGTTGAATGCCAACGGCATCGGGCTTTCCGCCAATCAAATCGGCTTGAATTTAAAAATGTTTGTCGCTTTAATTCCGGACAAACCGCTAAAACGGGACGAAAAAAATAAAATTATTATGCCATCTCCCGATGAAGCAAAATTTTACGCGATTTTCAATCCGGAAATCATAAAATTTTCCAAACAAACGGAAATAATTGAAGAGGGCTGTTTAAGCGTTCCCGGAGTTCTCGGCGAAGTGGAACGGCCGAAAAAAATCGCCCTAACCGGTTTTAACAAAAACGACCAGAAAATTAAAATCAAAGCAGAAGGACTGACCGCCAGAGTTTTTCAACACGAAACAGACCACCTCAACGGAATTTTGTTTATAGATAAAATAAAAAAATGAAATTCATATTCTTCGGCACTCCCGAATTTGCCGCCATAATTTTGGAAAAATTAATTAACGCCGACTTTATACCCGAGGCGGTTGTTTGCAATCCCGATAAACCGGTTGGCAGAAAAAAAATTATCACCCCGCCGCCGGTAAAACAGAGAATTATGAATTATGAATTAGGAATAAGGAATAAAATACAAATTTTCCAACCGGAAAAATTAGACCCTTCATTATTCATAATTCCCAATTCATCATTCGATTTGTTTATTGTTGCCGCTTATTCTCAAATTATCCCCAAAGAAATTTTAAAAATCCCGCAGCTCGGCGCAATCGGCATCCATCCCTCTCTTTTACCGAAATATCGCGGCGCTTCTCCTATCCAAACCGCAATTTTAAACGGCGATGAAATAACAGGAACAACGCTTTATTTAATGGACGAGCAGATTGATAACGGGCCAATTTTAACCACTAGCCACTTGCCACTAGCCACTAGTGAAACTTATGAAAGTTTATTGAAAAAACTGGCGGAATTAAGCGCGGATTTATTGATTAAAACCTTGCCGGATATTGAAGAAAAAATAAAAAACGCGACGCCACAAGACGAATTGCAAGCCACTTACACTAAAAAATTTAAAACCGAAGATGCTTTTATAAAACCGGAAGATTTAAAAATCGCCCAAGATAATTCAGCAAGCTCGCCACAAGTCGCTTTTGAAATAGAACGAAAAATTCGAGCCCTGAATCCAGAACCCGGTGTTTGGACTATAATAAACCCCCACACCACAACTTTGTTTGGTGTGGGGGTAAACGGAAAAAGGATAAAATTATTAGAAGCGCAAATTTCTGATAATAAATTAAAATTAACAAAAATCCAAGTTGAAGGAAAAAAGCCGACACTAGTGACTAGTGGATAGTGGCTATTCGCTTTTTTTAATCCCCGTACCAGCCGGAATTAATCTGCCAATAATAACGTTTTCTTTTAATCCTTTTAGTTTGTCTTCTTTGCTTTCGCAGGCAGCCGCAACAAGCACGCGCGCCGTTTCTTGGAATGAAGCGGCTGATAAGAAGCTGGATGTAGTAAGAGAAACTTTCGTGATTCCCATTAAAAGCTGTTTTGCCAAAGAAGGATTTTTACTTTTCTTTTTTATCTCTCTGTTGGCTTCCATTAGAAGGCTTTTTTCCACTATTTCGCCGGGAACAAAATTCGTGTCGCCGGCTTCTTTAATCATTACGCGCGAAAACATTTGCTTGACAATTATTTCAAGATGCTTATCGTTGATGGCGCTTCCCTCGGAAGCATAGATTCTTTGCACTTCATTAATAATATAACGCTCAGCCGTTTCTTTGCCTTTGAATTTAAAAAGTTCCTGTAAATCAATACTTCCTTCGCAGAGCTGGTCGCCGATTGAAACACGGTCTTTCGGTTTAACGAAAATTATGGCTGCCGACGCCACCGGATATTCTATAATTTTTGATTTTTTCTTTTTATCAACGATTTTCAACAGAATCACCTTAAGATTCTTGCGCTGTTCAATATCTTCAATTACTCCATCCGCTTCAGCCAAATACGCTTTTCCCTTAGGAACACGGACTTCAAATAATTCTTGAACCCTCTGTAGGCCATGAGTAATGTCAACTCCTGCAACGCCACCCGTATGGAATGTCCTTAAAGTAAGTTGAGTTCCCGGTTCTCCGATTGACTGGGCGGCCACCACGCCGACCGCTTCGCCAATTTCAATTAACCGAGTTTTTGATAAATCGTATCCGTAACATTTTGAACAAATTCCCGAAGCCGCTTTGCATTCCATGGGCGATCTTACTTCCACTTGGTCAATTTGAGAATTTTCAACCGTTTGAGCGGCCTGCCGACTTATAATTTCTCCGGCCTTAACTAAAACTTTATTTCCAACTTTAATATCTTCAAGCGCAGTTCTTCCAAAAACTCTCTGACTGAAAGAAACGCCGTAATCATCGCCATCCTTACGAACAATAGTCCTACCCTTTGTTGTTTTACAATCTTCTTCTCTTATTATTAAATCCTGAGAAACATCAACTAAACGCCTGGTTAAATATCCGGCCTGAGCGGTTTTAAGAGCAGTGTCAGTCAATCCTTTTCTGGCGCCATGCGTGTTAATAAAGAATTCCAAAACGCTTAATCCCTCTTTATAAGACGACTTAATCGGCAATTCAATCGTTTCTCCCTGCGGATTCGCCACTAACCCCTTCATGCCCATCATTTGAATAGGTTGAGACCATGAACCACGGCTTTCAGAATCAATAATTGAATAAACCGAACCATTTGGGTCAAGGGTTTTTGGAACCACTTTAGCAATTTCTTCTTTGGCTTTATCCCAAACGCTGATAATTCTCGCGTGGCGTTCAAAGTCGGTTAAAAGTCCCTCTTCAAACTGTCCCTTAATATTATTCACTTCTTTTTCGGCCGCGCTCACAATTTTATTTTTCCCCAAAGGAACAATTAAATCATTCATTCCCCAACTGACGCCGGAATAAGCCGAATATTTAAACCCTAATTTTTTAATTTCATCTAAAATTTTCCAAATATCTTTCAATCCGTATTTGTCTATAAGTCCAGAGAGAAATTTCCCGAGTTCTTTTTTATTCATCGTCTTATTAACAAATCCAAAATCTTCCGGAACGATTTCATTGAAAATCAATCTGCCGACGCTGGTGACCACTAAACCTTCCGTTTCCGGCAACCTTACTTTAATCAATTCATTAATTTTAACACTGTTGAATTCACAAGCCATAATTGCTTCTCCCGGGCCAAAAAAAGTTTTCATTTTTTTGGTTTCTTTTTCATTTTCATCTTTTATTTTTGTCAGAAAATAACAGCCCAAAACAATATCTTGAGTCGGCTGAGCAACCGGATCGCCATTCGCCGGCTTTAAAATATTACGGGAAGCAAGCATTAATTCAGAAGCTTCTTTTTGAGCTTCTTCGGAAAGCGGCAAATGCACGGCCATTTGGTCGCCGTCAAAATCGGCGTTAAACGCCGCGCAAACCATCGGCGGAATTCTAATTGCCAAATCTTCAATAAGCACCGGCTTAAAGGCCTGAATACCCAAACGGTGCAAAGTAGGCGCTCTATTAAGCAAAACTTTTTTGTCTTTTATGACTTCTTCTAAAATCCCCCAAATTTCCGGAGTTGCGGTATCTATTAAACGATTGGCGTTTCTAATATTATAAGCCATGCCTCTTTTAATTATCTCACTGATAACAAACGGCTTAAAAAGTTCCAAAGCCATTTTTTTCGGCAAACCGCAGGTATCAAGCGGCAATTCCGGTCCGACAACGATAACCGAACGTCCGGAATAATCAACGCGCTTACCAAGCAAATTCTGGCGGAAACGACCTTCTTTTCCCTTGAGAATATCAGCTAAAGATTTAAGAGGCCGGCGCTGAGATGACATTTGCTGTTGACTGCCGAAACGAGCGGAATTGTCAATTAAAGAATCAACTGCTTCCTGCAACATTCTTTTTTCATTGGTAACGATAATTTCCGGCGCCTTAATTTCTAAAAGTTTTTTCAAACGGTTATTGCGATTTATCACCCTTCTATAAAGGTCATTGAGGTCAGATGTGGCGTATCGGCCGCCATCAAGCGCCACCATCGGCCGAAGGTCGGGAGGCAAAATAGGCAAAACCGTGAATATCAGCCATTCCGGCCGCATTTTATTTTTTATAAACGAATTGATTATCTTTGATTTATAAAGAAGCTTTTTTTGGCGGATTGAATCTTTGCCGCTTTTTATTTCTTTCTCTATTTTTGCCCCTTCTTTTTCCAAATTTATTTTTTCCAAAATTTTTCTGATTGCTTCCGCGCCGCTTCCGGCTTCAAAAACAGTGGAGAATTTTTTTGATAAACTGAAATACTCCGCTTCGTTTAAAATTTTTCCCACTGAAATTGAAGCAAGCAGATCTTTGGTTTTTTTCGCTTCTTCTTCAAATTCTTTGCTTTTTTCTTTGGCAATCGTCTTTTTTCTCGCCTTAAACTCCTTATCTATTTCTTCAAGAATTCTTTTTTTATTGTCTTCATTAACCGACATCACGATGTAAGCGGCGTAATAAATGACTCTTGCCAATTTTTGAATAGGAGCGTCAATAAATAAACCGATTCTTGACGGCACGCTTTTTAAAAACCAAATATGAGACACCGGAGCCGCTAAAACAATATGCCCCATTCTTTCGCGCCGCACGGACGACTTGATGACATCAACGCCACATTTATCGCATTTTATTCCCTTATAACGGATTTTCTTATATTTGCCGCAATAACATTCGTAATCTTTGGTTGGACCAAAAATGCGCTCTGAAAAAAGCCCGTCGCGTTCCGGACGCTGAGTTCTGTAATTAATGGTTTCCGGCTTTATCACTTCGCCATGCGACCATGATAAAATTTTTTCCGGAGACGCTATTTGTATTTTTAATGATTTAAAATCCATAATTTATTTAAACTTTGAAACTTTTATTTATTCCTTTAGTTCTATATCCAACCCCAACGCTTTAATTTCATTTAATAAAACGTTAAAGGCCGAGGGGATATTCGGATTTTTAATTTTTTCATTTCTGATTATCGCTTCAAAAGTGGCTGTTCTACCCAATACGTCGTCTGATTTAATCGTTAAAATTTCCTGAAGAGTATAAGCCGCTCCATATCCTTCCAGTGCCCAGACTTCCATTTCTCCGAATCTCTGCCCTCCAAATTGGGCTTTTCCTCCAAGCGGCTGTTGAGTAATTAAAGAATAGGGTCCGATTGACCTCATATGAATTTTATCTTCAACTAAATGATTAAGCTTTAACATATAAATGTAGCCAACTGTTACCGGAGCGGGGAAAGCGTCACCTGTTCTTCCGTCAATAACTTTTAATTTCCCGTCAGTCGGAAAACCGGCTTTCTTAAGTTCATCCCTAATTTCATCTTCAGTGGCGCCGCAAAAAATCGGCGACACTGCTCGATAGCCCAATTTACCGGCCGCCAAACCCAAATGCGTTTCCAAAATCTGCCCCAAGTTCATTCTAGAAGCGACTCCGAGCGGATTTAAAATAATATCAACCGGCGTGCCGTCTTCAAGATAAGGCATATCTTCCACCGGCCTGATTTGCGAAATAACGCCTTTATTGCCATGCCGGCCGGCCAATTTATCGCCAGCTCTCACCTTTCTCAATTGTGCCACTTCAACTTGAATTCTCTTGATGATTCCCGGTTCAAGTTTGTCTCCATGGTCGCGAGAAAATATTTTTACTCCGACAACGCGGCCGGATTTTCCGTGCGGCATAACTAATGAAGTGTCTTTAATATCGCGGGCCTTTTCTCCAAAAATCGCCCTTAATAATTTTTCCTCCGAAGATACTTCCGCTTCTCCCTTGGGAGAAATTTTTCCCACTAAAATATCATTCGCTTTTACTTCAGCGCCAACCCTAATAATTCCCTCTTCGTCAAGATTTTTCAATTTTTCCTCAGAAACATTGGGGATGTCCGAACTGGTCATTTCCGCGCCGAGTTTTGTTTCACGAACATCACAATAAAAATCTTCTATATGAATGGAAGTGAATAAATCATCCCTCACAACTCTTTCGGAAAGAATTATTGCATCCTCAAAATTAGCTCCTTCCCATGAAATAAAAGAGACAAGAAGATTTTGACCCAAAGCCAACGAACCGTTATCAATAGAAGCGCCATCCGCCAGTACGTCTCCTTTTTTCACTTTCTGCCCCTTTTCAACCAATGGTCGCTGTGAAATACAAGTGAAATAATTTGACCTCTTAAATTTATAAAGGTTATAAATTTTTTTCTTTCCCGAAGAGTCTTCAACAACAATTTTATTGGCGTCAACTTCAACAACTACTCCATCTGTCTGGCCGATCACTGCTCTTCCCGAATCAACAGCGGCCTTTTCTTCCATGCCGGTTGAAACCAAAGGAACGGACGGTTTTATGGAAGGAACCGCTTGACGTTGCATGTTTGAACCCATAAGTGCCCTGTTGGCGTCATCATGCTCCAAAAACGGAATTAGGGCGGTGGCCATGCTAGTCATTTGGTTGGGCGCCACATCAATAAAATCAACTTCTTCTTTTTGGCAAACCGTCGGCTTTCCCTTGTGGCGCACTTCCACAATATCATCTTTTATTTTATTATTCTCCGTTTTAGTGCTCCCTTGCGCTATTTTATATTTTTCTTCTTCAATGGCGTCAAACCAAACAATTTCATCTTGAATTTTTCCGTTTTTAACCCTAGCGTAAGGCGTTTCCAAAAAACCAAGATTATTGATTTTAGCAAAATTTGACAGCCGGTTTATTAAGCCGATGTTTTGTCCTTCTGGGGTCTGAATCGGACAAATTCTGCCGTAATGAGAAATGTGAACGTCGCGCACTTCAAAACCGGCGCGCTCTCTTGTGAGCCCACCCGGTCCCATTGAAGAAAGCAAACGCTTATGTTCAAGTTCAGCCAAAGGATTTATCTGGTCCATAAATTGTGATAATTGAGAAGTGGTGAAAAATTCTCTGACGATTGCCACTAATGGCCTAGTATTTACTATTTGAACCGGAGTTAAAGTATTAATATCCAGCGTTGACATTCTATCGGTGGCAATTCTGCGCAATCGCGCAAAACCGATGCGCAATCTGCTTTGAAGAAGTTCCCCAACAGACTTAACGCGGCGATTCCCCAAATGGTCAATATCATCCTGCTCAGCCGCGGGATTATTATTCAGCTGAATTATTTCCTTAATGATTAAAATTACGTCATTAAGGTCAAGAACGGGCTCTTTCTTTTCTTTAATGTTAAGCCGCTGATTGAATTTATGGCGTCCGGGCTCTGATAAATTATATCTATCCTTTCTTTCAAACATCGCGTCTATTAAATTTTTGGCATTTTCAAAAGTCGCCAAATCGCCGGGTCTTAATCTTTTATAAACCTCGGCGTAAGAATCCTGAATTGTCTTACTGCCGCTTTTTTTAACGGTAGTCTCAATAAATTTAATCTGACCACTATCAATATCAGAAAAAAATTTAACAACCTCTTCGTTATTTTCAAATTTTTTCTGTTTATTAATTGAAGCGAATACTTTTAATAAATCTGAAGCCGCGGCTTTACGATGGCGATCTATTTTTACTCCGATAAAACCGTCGGGGTCGGTTTCAAATTCAAGCCAGCTTCCGCGGTCAGGAATGACTTTGGCGCCGAAAAGTTTGCGACCGCGATAATTTTTGGCGGTAAAATAAACTCCCGGCGAACGAATAAGCTGAGAAACAACCACTCTTTCAACTCCATTGATTATAAATGTCCCGCGGGAAGTTATTATTGGAAAGTCTCCGACATAAATCTCTTGTTCTTTGGTTTCTTTAGTATAATTATTGACTAATTTAACTTTAGCTCTTAATGGCGCTTCAAACGTTAAATCCTTGGACCAAGCAGTTTCTTCGTCATATTTCGGCTCATCAAAATAATAATCCGTAAAATAAAGTTCCAATTCTTTACCGCTCGAATCTTTAATCGGAGAAATTTCATTAAAAAGTTCCTTGATTCCTTTTTTGACAAACCAATCCCATGAAGAATGCTGAATTTCCGCCAAAAACGGTTGTTTAATTAAAGCGCCCGAATGAGACGAAAAAATTTTAGTTTGCAACTTAGCCATAAAATATAAAAATCCCCCCCTTCTGGTGTCGCAGGAATATGTTTAGATTATTCGTTGTTTAACAAATATTTAGCACGATTTATATTATGTTTTTCCAAATTTTCCGAAAAAATAGTTTTCTTAGTTTTTGGGTCAGAAAGATAAAACCAGTATCCTGAATCTTTTTTTTCAATCGCCGCTTTTATGGCATCTAAACTCGGATTGGCAATCGGCGTCGGAGTCAATCCTAATCGGGTATAAGTGTTGTACGGCGAATCTTTTTTAAAATCACTTTTTACAAGCAACGGACATCCAGAAAATCTTCCGAAACATTTATTATATAAAATAGTGGCGTCAATTTGAATAGGCATTCCTATCTTTAATCTTTTCTCAATAATCCCAGCCACTATCCTGCGGTCATCATTATTGGGAACTTCTTTTTCCAAATAAGACGCAATAGTTATAAATCTTAACACACCGCTGTTTTTTTTGTCAACCCCCCCATTTAATGATTGCGACTTGGCTAAAACAAACCCAATTTGCCAAATATTTCTAAAGCCGTCTGATTCCGCCAAATCTCCATTTATAATCGCCATTGCCTTATTTTTAAAATTATCCAAAAATTTTCCAATCACTGAATCAATATCCGAATCCTGGCGAAAATTATAAGTATCCGGCAATAAAAATCCCTCCAATGAAATCGCTTCGGACAAAAAATCATAATGGTTTTTCAATTCTTCAAAATTTCCGTAATTTATCAAATCACCCGCCTTAATGATATTTTCCTGCAACAATTTATCGTCAATTTCCTTAAAAGTCATTCCCGGAAAAATTAACACTGAAACGTCCCTTGGGCCGATTTTTAAAATATTAACCAATTCTGGGATGGAAACTGGAGAATTAAATTTATATCTGCCGTTCTGCAATCGATGCGCGCTGGCATTTAAAAGCGTATAAATCTTAAAAACGATTTTTGACCTAATAAGTCCGGCCGCGTAAAGTTCATCTGTTATTTCGCTAAAACCGGCTCCTTTGGCAATATTAATAATAATCGGATTTTTATCCGATTTTAACGCTGGCTGTAATTCAATTATAAAAAAATTAATGCTAATGCCGATAAAAATCACGCCAACAACAAAAATACTTATTAAAAAAGTTTTCATAATAATGGTTTATTTGCGGACAACAATGGATTGAATAATGCCCAAAATAATCAAATTTGTCAATAAACTTGAGCCGCCGTAGCTCAAAAACGGGAAAGTGACTCCGATAACAGGCATAAAACCCAAATTGGAGCCTATATTTAAAATAAACTGAACAATAAAAAGAATAGCCGCGCCCAAGCAAATAAACCGGTTAAAATTGATTTCCGAATCAATCCCAATCCTAATTATTCTGAATATTAAAACAATAAAAGCTGTTATCGCCAAAAAGCCGCTGATTAGCCCGAATTCTTCAATCAATGCCGCGAGTATGAAATCCGTCTGGGCTTCAGGTAAAAAACCCAATTGAACTTGCGTCCCTTGCCCGAAACCTTTGCCAAAAAATCCGGCGGAACCAATGGCAATTTTTGATTGAATCACATTATAATTTATACCCAACGCGTCTCTCCCGGGAGAAAATACGCCAATAATCCTTTCTTTTTGATAATTTTCCAAAACGCTAAACCACATCACAGCCGCAACAACGGAAAAAATCAACAAAGAAACAATTATATGTTTCGGTCGCAAACCGGAAACCAAAAGAAATCCAAACCAAATAAAAAATAAAATAATGACTGTTCCAAAATCCGGTTGAATCGCTACGAGTAAAGCCGGAATAAAAAAATAAACGAACGAAACCAATAAATTTGAAACTCTTGCTATGGAAATATGTTTTTTCTTGAAAAATCTGGCAAAAACGATAATTAGCGCAAGTTTGACAAATTCCGACGCCTGAAACTGAAAAGAACCGACCATAAGCCATCCTTTAACTCCCCGGACAACCGGCGCGAAAAAATAAGTTATGATTAAAAGCGCTATTATGATGAAATAAAATCCTAAAGTAATACCGCGATAATTGATTAACGACCGCCAATCAAAAACGACTATTAAAAAGACAAACGCGATGCCGATGAGCCAAAATAAAAGCTGTTTATAAAATAAATCCGGTTTTGTACTCGCTAAACTTAACAAGCCCATCGCCCCTAAAAATAAAACAGCGAAATTAAATTTCCAATCCTGTTGTTTAATAATATTCATATTATATGTTTAAATTCCCATTAGCCGTTAATCGCCTTTTTTTCTTTCGTAAATGATTTATATATCCGGCAACGGCAATCATCGCCGCGTTGTCAGCACAGAAATTTTTTGGTGGCGCCAAAAAATCAATTTTTAATTTAAAATTTTCAATTTTCAATTTAAATTCTTTGCGCAGGGTTTTATTCACCGCTACTCCGCCGGAAATCATAATTGATTTGGCGTTAAATTCCTTAGCCGCGCGTAGGGTTTTAGAAATTAAAACGTCAAAAGCGGCCTGCTGAAAACTAGCCGCCACGTTTTCTTTTTTTAAATTTTTATTATCTCTTAAACAATAAAGCACCGCGGTTTTTAATCCGGAAAAGCTGAAATCGTAATTTTTTTGATTAAGCATCGGTCGCGGAAAATTTATCGCGCCTGGATTCCCCCTTTTTGCGAGTTTTTCAATTTCCGGGCCGCCCGGATAAGGCAAACTCAATAATCTTGCGACTTTATCAAACGCCTCGCCAATCGCGTCGTCTCTTGTTTCTCCTATCTTTTTATATTTTACCAACGAATCCATTTTGATTAAAATCGTATGCCCGCCGCTCACAATCAACGCGATTGCCGGAAATATTTGCTTAGAATTTAGAATATAGGATTTAGAATTTAGAAGAAAAGAATATAAATGGCCTTCTAAATGGCTTACGCCGATTATCTTAGATCTTAGATTTGAGATTTGAAATTTGAGATTTTTCGCAAAATTTATTCCTGTCCAAAGCGCCGGCTCCAAACCGGGACCGACTGTGACGGCGATTAAGTCTATAGAATTTAGAATATAGGATTTAGAATTTAGGATTTTTTTAAACAAAATCGGCAGATTTTTAAGATGCTCTCTTTTGGCGAGATTCGGCACCACGCCGCCGAACGGACGATGGATCTTTATCTGTGACGCCACCAAATTTTTAAAAATTTTAAATTTAGGATTACGCAAACCGCCGCTTGCTTCAAGTAGAGCAATGGCTGTTTCATCACAACTTGTTTCAATCGCGAGAATTTTCATTATTCCACCACAATACTCCCCGTATAAACGATATTCAAGTGATTATGGTATTTCCAAATGCCGACTTTTATAAAAGTAAATTAATTCTATGAAATGAAAATTTTTTAATATTATATTGTTCCGTTTATTAATATTATAACTCCCATAAGCCAAATGGTAAACGCCGACATCAGACACCAAAAACACCATGCGCGGATAATACGCCACTGGATATAAGTGAGAAAAACCGACATAAGCGAGGCAACGGCCACTAAAATCTTAAAAGCCGAAATAAACAAAGCCACGGGTTGAATTCCAATCGCAAAAAACGCGATAAGAAACGCCATAATAACATAAGATAAAAATCCCAGCATATCATTGGGAACGAAGAATATCTTGTTATATTTACTAGTAAGCACCATTTCACAACCGCCTCCAATCGGACAAACCGGCGCTTCAGCAAGCATTCTTTTACGAATTAAATAAGCGGTTTCACTAACGCCAATAATAGAAAGCGCAAAAAGTAAAATAAAAAATATCATACCGATATTTTAACATAATGGCATAAAAAATAAAATCCCGATTAGACGGGATTTTAATTTTGTAGCGCCAACGGGATTCGAACCCGTGTTTCCAGGATGAAAACCTGATGTCCTAGACCAGGCTAGACGATGGCGCCAAATTACCTAATTATCGCGTTAAATTGTTCTGCTGTTTGATGGTAAATTTCTTTCTGAATTTCGTCAACCTCTTCCGAACGCAATGTCCTGTCATTACTTTGGTAAACTATGCGATAAGCGTAGCTGGTTTTATCTTTGCCGAATTTTTCCGCATCTTCATATTTATCAATCAATTTCACTTCCTCCACAAGATTTCCGCCGATATCCCTTATTAAATCAAAATAATTATTGGGAATAAAATCCTTGCCAACCATAAAAGATATGTCTCTAATAATGGACGGATATTTGCTCACCGGAATATATTTATTTCCCAGTCGAAGCTGTTTTTTCACTTTCGGGTCATCGGACCAAAACAACCTGATGTCCGGAAGACTCATGCTTATTATCCCCAACCTTTCAAGGCCGAAACCGAACGCCCAGCCGTTGTATTCATCGGGATTAACTCCTAGATTTTTGAGAACGGTCGGCTGTACAACTCCCGAACCCAAAACTTCCAGCCATCTGCCCTCCACTTCAATTTCCATTTCCACACTCGGGTCGGTATAGGGAAATTTATCTATATTAAACCTGAATTTTATTTCTTTGCCGAAAATGGCATGGGCGATTTCCGTCAAAACCGCTTTCAAATCATCAATGGTGATGATTTCTTTTGATTTCGGAGAAAGATACCACCCATCTATCTGGTGAAAAATATTCATATGGTTTCTGTCTATTTCGTCTTTGCGGTAAACTTTGCCAAAAGAAAGCGCCCCCATAGACAATTTATTTTTAATCCTTTCCTTAATAATTTCATTATTTAAATAGTAATACCACATCACTGTGGTGTGAGTTCTTAAAATATGGCCGTCATCGGCATAATAAGTGTCGGAACGGCTTCGAGCTGGATGTTCGGGAGGAAAATTAAACAAATCAAAACTCACGTCAACGGGTACAATTTCCGGAGTTTTGATTTCGTCAAAACCGGCAAAACGCTTGATTTTTTGAATGCGCCGGACAATTTCGCGCAATGGGCTGTTTTCATCGCGCGACAAATCAGGAAGATTAAGAAAACGGAGCATTCTTTTAACTTCCGGCTCGTCTTTTTTTCCCAAATTTTTTCTTATTTCCTCTTCTTCTTTTGATTTAATTTCAATATATTGTTTATTTTGATTCATAAGCGATTATTTCCATTTTTAATTAAATTATTATATAATATTTAAGAATAAACGCAATTAAAATAATCCCTCACCCTTCAAGCATCTATGTTTTTCCATGTTTATTTATTAAGGTCAAAAAAAGATAATAGTTTTTATATCGGTTTTGCCGAAAATCTTAAAGAAAGAATGGAAAAACATAATCAAGGCATGGTACAATCTACAAAAAATATAAGACCTATGGAACTAATATATTTTGAATCATATAAATCAAAAGAGGACGCGTTAATAAGAGAAAAAAGATTAAAGCAATTTGCCAAAGGCTTCTCTTCTTTGAAGAGCCGCCTCTACAATTCTTTAATGCTTGAAGGGTGAGGGATGGAAACCATTAAAGACATCACCGTATTCGCCAAAACAAACTTCCGCAACAAGGACCGCGCTTTTGGCATCAAAACCGTTGACCGCCGCCAGCATATGTACGTCATCGGAAAAACCGGCACCGGTAAAACCACCATGCTTTTTAACGTGGCCCTTCAAGACATTATTAATGGCCGGGGAGTTTGTATCGTAGACCCGCACGGCGAGTTTGTTGAAACGATTATGAAGAGAATCCCCAAAGAACGGCTCAAAGACGTTGTTTATTTTAATCCGATAGACGCCGAACACCCGATAGGATTCAATGTTCTTGAAGTCTCGGACCTGAAATACAAACATTTAGTATCTTCGGATTTAATGGCGATTTTCACCAAAATCTGGGCGAATGTCTGGTCAGCTAGAATGGAGTACATTTTAAGCAACTGTGTTCTAGCTTTAATAGATACGCCCGGCACCACGCTTTTAGGCATACCGAGAATTCTTGTTGATAAAGATTATCGCCAACGAATTATCGCCAATATTAAAGACCCAGTGGTAAAATCATTCTGGATAAATGAATACGAAACATGGCGCGACCAATTCCGAAATGAAGCTATCGTTCCTATCCAAAACAAAGTCGGACAATTTCTTTCAACTTCGCTCGTCAGAAACATAGTCGGTCAGCCAAAAAGCACCATCAATATTCCTGAAATAATGAACAGCGAAAAAATCTTTTTAGTTAATCTTTCAAAAGGAAGAATTGGAGAAGACAATGCCGCGCTTCTGGGAGCGATGATTATCACGAAAATCCAATTGGCGGCGATGGAAAGAGTAAGAATTCCGGAATCCGAAAGAAAAGACTTTTATCTTTATGTTGATGAATTTCAGAATTTCGTCACCGAATCGTTCGCCAATATCCTTTCCGAGGCCAGAAAATACCGGTTAAACTTGATTATCGCGCACCAATATGTCGGCCAGCTGGCGACTAAAGATTCAACGGTTGTGCGAGACGCCATTTTCGGCAACGTCGGAACAATGGTAATTTTTCGTATCGGCGCCGCGGACGCTGATTTTTTAGAAAAAGAACTGGAGCCGGAATTTACCATTGAAGATGTTGTTAATTTGCCCAATCGTCAAATTTATTTGAAATTAATGGTTGACGGTGTTACCAGCCGACCATTCTCTGCCAACACGCTGCCGCCTCTTGCCGTAACGGCGCGCGACAATAATCATGAAGAGGTTATTGAAATGTCGCGTAAATTGTACTCCAAGCCAAAACGCGAGGTTGAAGAAGAAATTTCCAGATGGAGCGGATTAGCAACGGAAAGACCAATAATAGAAAGAAAATTCAGCGACGAAAAAAATGAAGGGCGGGAAATTAGAGGAACTAAGCCGGCTTTTGGAAGAGAAGGTTTTAAAAAATTCACGCACGCCGGCCATTTGGGAGAAATCGGCATAGAATTTGAACCGCCGCGACGAAAAACTTTTATTGAAAAAACCGGAGGGGCAATC
Organism: Patescibacteria group bacterium; assembly: GCA_038063335.1. Lineage (GTDB taxonomy): Bacteria > Patescibacteriota > Minisyncoccia > UBA6257 > UBA9933 > JAJYWO01. The sequence goes on along the minus strand of JBBTVF010000033.1, from coordinate 13,798 downwards.
AAAGCGGAAGAAATTAAAACGCCTTTAAAAAAAGAAATTTCGCTGGAAGAATTAAAAAAATCTGATTTTATAAAAAAATCGCCGGAACAAAAAGAACCGACAATAAAAGAATTCGCCAAAAAATCAATAAACGAAAATCAAATAGAAGAATTAAAAGAAGCCATTAAAAAAGCGATAGAAGGAGCTTAACGATTTATAAAAGGAGGCTTGCTTATTTTATCTATTTTCGGTTTGTCGTCTTCCAACGGCCTGATTAAAACAAGCCTTAAAAATTTCAGTATCGCCAATACCAATATCAAATATCCGAGCATCGCGGAAAGAGTTGTAAAATCAATTACTCCCTTATCAAGATAAACATTCGGGAATATGAATTTAAACGGAGCCGTTATGAAATCGGTTGTTTTATAAAGCAATTCCACAATCAGCGCCTTTGAACTGGCGCCCAAAAATTTCAAAATTACCCTCGCTCCCAAAACAATTTCCAACAATCCGGTAAGATATTTAATTATTGCCGAAATATAATAATAATTTTTCATATATTTATTATAATTTATCATAAATATTTTTGCAAACTTACACAACCTCCTGCTGATAACACTTCTCGCAATAAACTATCTCTTTTCTGTCTGGGGAATAGGTGGTTTCAAACTCATTGGGACAAGCGGAATCTCCATGTTGGTGAGCAATAGTGTTTGTATAGATGCCGTTTTCTGATTTATTTCCATTGCACATACACTTCCTATGCCATAGTTTCAAGGGGTTTCTTTGTTTGAGTCTCTGGTAATGACGGCAGTTGGGACATAGTCTGGGTAGGGGAAGATTCATCTTTTTGTAGAATTCAAGCTCTTGAGGGATGATTTTGAAGGCGGTGGTGCATTGTTCATTACATTCACCTTTATGAGCGCATTGAATGATTTCTTTTATAATTGTATCATCTACGTCTTTGATATAGTCGGGAAGATCTTCTGATTTGATGGTTATCTGGATATTCCTTTCTTCCGATTCTTTCCAGCTATATCCTTGTTCTATGGCTTGTTCTTTGGTTAGAGGGAAGTATTCTTGGGCGATTGTTTCGTTATAGGCGAAAGGAGAGAGTTCTGCGGGGAAGAATTCTCCGTATTTGTATATTCTGCCTTTTTTATCTATATACGGCATATTATTCATATGTTCTATGATTTGGGGGACTAATTGTTCGTATTCTTCTTTAGTGTATTGTTTGTTGAGGATGCAGTATTTACCTTTACGTATTTGACTACATCCAAACATATAATCAGATGAAATAACCGTATCGCAATATTGTAAATTACTGTCAATCCATGAGCCAAAAGAAAATTTAGTATTATTAATATTTTCTCCGCAATTTATTGATTCATACATTAAAGACGCGTTATTCCCCCAATCTCCGTAATCATAACTATCTTTACTAATAGACATATGCGCTTGAAAACAATATTTTAAATTTTCTCCGCCGCCGATTTCAAATGAATAAAAAACATTTTTACTATTGGCTATATAATCTCCAGAAACATTATTGTTAAACAATCCGGAAAAATATTTATTTGGAAATTGAATCCAAAATTGTTTTAATTTTTCTTTATAATTTTGAATTTCATTTAAAGAACCTGAATTAAAATTTTTAATAAATTTACAATATTCTTCTTTTGAATATTGTTTATTAAAAATATGATAATTCTTATGCCTTAAATTTGAACAACCAAAACAATTTGAACAATTTTTTAAATCTTTGGAAAAATAAACATCTATACATTCAAAACAATTATTAGAAAAAAATGTATTGTAGCATTTTTCACAATTAAATAATTCATAAGAATTTTGAACATCTGCCACCCTTAAACAGTCAGCAGAATCTTTTGAATTAAATATTGACGATGAATAAAGGCAATTTTCATCTCCTTCGGCTTGTATTATTAAATAACAATTTTTTAATGGTCCGGTATAATTAGAATATTCACTATTAATCATTCGTAAATAATCTACTGATAAACTAATTCTTGGAACTTTATTTAATAATTCTTTAAATTGAGTAAAAAAAGGTTTTGAAAAATTATAAATAAAACCGTAATCTTTCGCGTCCCATTTATCAGACCACCAACAAGCGGGACAATAAACTGAAAAAGAAGTATTTTGGGGATAAATAGCTATTATTGATTTGGCGCATAAATCACATTTTCGTCTATAAAAAGAACGTTCGTTTTTAAAATTCATCCGCCGTATTAGTCTGCACTCCGGACAAAAAGTCGGCGCCGGAACTTTAATTTTATCGTAAAATTCAAAATCCTCGGGTTCTATAGTAAGCTGATTTTTACAATTTTGACAAATTTTAGTTTCAGAATTCATTATAAAGTTTCGTGATACACTATCGTTATAATTACGCCCGCATCTAAATATTGGGGGTTTTTTATTTTTACAGAGCCAGTTGCGGCAGACTGCAATATTTGCTCTACAACTATTCCATTTTGAGAAAGGAAATCATTCAATTCCTTTTCCCTTTTTTCCTGATTTTGAATCATATAAAAAAATGTTTTGATTTTCGTCTTATTTTTCATATTTTATTATATTATTTTTTTTATTTCGACCTTTTCCACTCACTAATGGCTACTCTATACCACCTCCCTTAAATAACAATCCTCACAAAATATTTTGTATTCTTTCTGTTTTTCCGGCGGATACGCGGTGTACATTTCATTTTCGCATTTTTTACAATTCATTTTCCATAATTTTGACGGATTTCTTTTCCTAAGACGCGCCAAGATTCTTTCATTTGGATGAACAGTCGGAATTGGCAAATTATTCTTTCTGTAAAAATCCAGTTCGGCTTTGATTATCCTAAACGGCTTACCAGTTTTTTCGCAAATTATGGCTTTTTGTAAAATGCTATCATCAACATCTTTTATATCTATCGGCACATTCTTAGTGTTTATTATATCTATTTTAGTTAAATCCGCTTCTTCCTCATTATTAAAATATATCCACTCTCGCGTTTTAATTTCTTCATCTGTTAAAGGAAATTCAATAGAAGCGTAAGTGTCGTTATAAGCGTGCAAAGCCATTGTTAATGGAAAAAATTCTCCGTATTCGCCAACTTTTAACATTTCACTTTTAACTTTATCCAAAACTTGCCAATACTCTTCTTCTGAATATGGCTTATTAAAGATATGAAATTTTTTATTGCGCAAACCGATACAGCCGAAACAATTTTGGCAATTATGGCAAGCAAGACAATATTCAACATTTAAACCATTCTTAATGAAATAAGAAAATTTTATATTAGAGCCTTCGTATGCTTCAACCAATTCATAACATAAACTTAAATTCGGACCCACTATATACATATCCGCCGAATCTTTGCAATCAAAAACATCTTGAACATAACGAAGATTTTCAATGCCATTAGTAAGCCCGCTTCCTCTAAAAACCATAAAGCAATTTTTGGCTTTTTCCAAATTATCGCCAATGGAATTTATATTCCTTCTATCGCTTTGAATATTTCTCCTTATGATATTTTTTAAAAATTCTTTAAACTTATTTTTATATTCAATTAGAACGTCTCTATTCCATAGATTTATTTCCGCCATTTTTTGAAAATAATCTTCTTTGGAAAGTTGTTCGTTGAAAAAACAGTGTTGCTTATTCCTTAAATTGACGCACCCAAAACAATTCTGGCAATTTTTACAACTACGTAAAAAAATACTGTCAATGCATTCTGTTGAATCCTCGCAAAACTTACAATTATACATCTTATCGCTATAAATATTTTCATAACAATTTTCCAAATCTTGGCTGTTTAAACAATCCAATGAATCTCTTGCGGGACCTGTCCAATACATATAATGGCTATTTTCCAACCATCCGCCAACCGAAGAATAGTAACAATTTTTTGAATCAATAATAGAAATCGTATAAGGGCTGTCTATCACATTTTTCCAATAATGCGTAATTGCCGGTTGCGGAACATTGAGCATCAATTCCTTTAATTGTTCAAAAAATGGTTTATTAAATTCATAATCCCGACCATAATCTTCCCCTCCCCATTTGTCAGACCACCAATGCTTTAAATCAAAAATTTTATACGGGCTTTCCGGATGAAAGGTTGAGATTACGTTTTCACCAACATGCGCGGCACATTCTTTTTTGTGAAATTTTAAAATATTATTATAAAAACCGAATCTTCTCTGTATCCGGCAATTCGGACACAATGTCGGCGGAGGCACTTGCAGTTTCTTATACATCTCAATGTCCTCAATAAAGATGTCAAAACTATCGCTGCATTGTTTGCAAGTTTTACTGTGGGGTTGAATATTATCTAAAATCTCCGCCAGTGCCTTATTAAATTGCGGGGTTTTGGGCATAAAAATTATTCGGATATTCTATTTAATGCGCGTCTGCAACCACTCCTTATATTCCTTATTAACTCTAAAAATATTAATTACGGCTATGCAAGGAGGAATTTTTTGATGATTTTGCTCGTGAATTAAATTTTCAATCTCCTGCACTTTGGCTTCTACGGTCTTTATTAAAACAGTTATGCCCGGCTGGCTAACCAACCCTTCATCTCCCTGATACAAAGAATTTGCCCTTAATAAATCAACCGTACCTGCCAATCCTTTTTCAAGAATAAGCTTGCCTACTTTTTTTGCTTCTTCTTCATCGGAATATGTAACGTGGATAAATACCATATTATTACACTATTGGTTCTTCCGACGGCAATGAAATTTCCGCGGAAGATTTATTTTCGACCTTTGAAATTGAAACATCGGAGTTTCCGGTGGAAGACGGCTTCGTAACCAATCCCTCTTCTTCCGCAATTCTTCTTTTTACTTCTTCAATTGATGAACAATAAATCTGACGATTATATTCAATAATTTTATCTTTATAAGACGGATGCGTTGGCGGCAAAATTTTCAAAGTTTCGGCGGAAAACGGGTCAGCCGTGCCGCCGTCAATAGTCATCTTAATGTAAAATTCCTGCATTCCCAGATTTATCATATCTTTCGCCTTGAAAACCGGCGTCATTTCTTTTTCAAAAACAAGCGCGTCATCGCCGCCAAGCCGAAAAATTACCATTGTTGCTACATTACCCAAAAAAGTCGCCATTATTTGCGGCTGAAGCTGAGCGCGATACTGATGCGCCACTATTAAAGCCAAACCGTATTTTCTCGCTTCAGTAAGAATATTGATAAAAGTATCCGTTACCACATTGTAAAACTCATCAACATAAAAATAAAAATCTTTTCTTTCTCTTTCTTTAATCGCCGATCTTGCCATACCGGCCTGATAAATTTTTGTCACAAACATTGAGCCGAAAAAACTGGAATTTTCTTCTCCTAATTTCCCTTTTGATAAATTTATAAGCAGAATTTTCTGCTCATTCATTATTTTTTCAAGGTCAACTTTATTTTCTTTTTGGCCGAAAATATAACGCAATAATGGATTGGATAAAAACTGGCCAAGTTTATTAACTAAAGGAATAATGGCTTCTGTATCAAATTTTTCCGACCAGTCCGCAAATTCAATCGCCCAAAACCGCTTTACCATTTCATCTTGAATATGTTCCACAACTTTCTGACGATAATTTCTATCCGTGAGTATTAAAATCATTCCCCTCATTGTAGCGCCCGGATAATCAAGCAAAGCCAAACAAGTAAATCTAAAAACGTGCTCTAATCGCGGCGTCCAATTGGCGCCGAATTGTTTTTCCATCACCTCAATCAATCCTTGCGTTACTTGATGTTTCATTTCCGGCGCCACATTTTGCAGAGGATTAAATGAAACTGGCCAATTTGTGTCAGATGGATCAATCAAAACCACGTCTTTTATTCTGTTTTCTGGAATAAAATCAAGAATGTCTTCTATAATATCGCCATGCGGGTCCATCAAGCATAATCCATGACCGTAATTAATATCTTGCCTAATCATTAACTCAAGCATTTTTGACTTCCCCACTCCGGATTTCCCAACAATATAGAAATGACGTCTGCGATCATTCCTTTTGATGCCAAAAACATACCTTTTGCTTTCAAATTCCGATTCATAATTTGTGCGTCCAAAAAAACAAACCTCTTGGGGGTCAACTTGTCCGTAAATCGGTAAGTCCGAAGGCGGCGACGCGTATCTTATAATTTTAACTTTATCTGTCATTTATTTAAAAACACTTTATTATGCCACTTCTATATTATAACACTTTTCGTCCGCCTTCGCATAAAGCTTCGGCGAGACTTCGCGTTGCTTTTATACGACTTCCTGTTGATAACAACGCTCGCAATATACTATCTCTTTTCTGTCTGGTGAATAGGTGGTTTCAAACTCATTGGGACAGGGTTCTGTTCCGTGTTGGTGAGCGATAGTATTTGTATAAATACCGTTTTCCGATTCATTTCCATTACATTGACATTTCCTATGCCAGAGTTTTAATGGATTTCTTTGTTTGAGTCTCTGGTAATGACGGCAGTTGGGGCAAAATTCGGGAAGTGGCAAATTCATTTTCCTATAAAACTCCAATTCTCTAGCAATAACTTTAAACGCTTCCGTGCAATATGTTTCTCTGCCTTCGTTTTTACACGATATAATTTCACCAGTCAACGAATCTGGGATGTCACTATTATATTTTGATAATTCGTCATGCTTTAAAGTTGGAGAAATACTTCTTTTTTCTTTTTCTTTCCAATAATAACCTTTTGTCTCAGCGGATTCTTTAATAAGTGGAAAATGGTCATTAGCCGAAGTTTCATTGTAGGCAAAAAATGAAATTTCAGGTGGAAAAAATTCGCCATATTTGTAGACATGGCCATTCTTATCTGTATACGGATTATCATTCATATGCTTCATTATTTTAGAAACTAAATCTTCATATTCTTCTTTCGTATATTGCTTATTTAAAATACAATATTCTTTAGTTCTTAAAGCCGTACATCCGAACAAATTTTGAGAACCCGAACATGCTTCAGAATATTGCAAATCCCTGTTTCCATTCCAATTTTGAATTCCAAATTTTACATTATAAATGCCCATACCAGTATTTATAGTTTCATATACTAATTCGGCGTCTCTCCCCACTGTACAAACATCCATATTATCTTTTGAATTCCGCCACACATGATACCCGTATTTACAATCCTCAGCGTCATATCCATGAAAACAGAAAGTACATTTTTTTGTATTTAATAAATAATCTCCGCTGCTATCCACTGATTTTTGTATATAGGCGTATTTATTAGGATATTTAAGCGCAAATTTAATAAACTCGTCTTTTAATTTATCAATGTTACCGTCCAGCATCTCTTTTTTCTTTTCGCCTACAATTTTTAAATAATCTTCTTTGCTCTGCGGCTGATTAAAAATATGATATTTTTTATTTCTCAACCCAACACAGCCATAACAATCAGTACAACCGATGCAATCTAAAAGAAACGTACCGTCTGCGCAATCACGGCATTCTTTTGAGTAAAAAAGTTTATAGCAATTCCAAGCTATGATAGTTTCATAGCAAAGCTCGCTATTATTTACAAAAGAACAATCAACGCAATCTTTACTCTGTTGCATCCAATAACTATAATCGCTTCTTTCATTATTAGAGCTTTCAAAAAGAAAATAGCAATCTTTGCTGTCCGCGGCCAAATGGGTGTATTCCGAATTTACCGAATTGACGTTTATTAAACAAAGTCTGGGAACAGATTTTAAAATATCTTGAAATTGAGAAAAAAACGGCTTTCCAAAATCATATTTTCTCCCGTACGCCAAAGAATCCCAATCGTCCGACCACCAACATTTCTGGCAATAGACCGTATAAGGGCTGTCTTTATGATAAATACTTACAATATCTTTCTGGCATGAATCGCATTTTCTACGATACAATATTTTCTCGTTCCTGAAAGACAATCTTCTTTGCATCCTACACTCCGGACAAAAAGTCGGCGCCGGGACTTTGATTTTGGCGTAAAACTCAAAATCTTCGGGCTCAATAACGAAGTTTTGTTTGCAGTTTTGACAAATTTTTGTTTCTTGGTTCATAATTCACAGATTACACTACTTCCTTTAAATAACATTCATTACAAGTAATTTTTTTGTATTCCCATTCTTTGGGATAATAAGAAATAATATCTTTTTGACAAAACGCGCATTTGGCCTCAACCGGATTGATGCAGAATAAATTTTTTATCCTGCTTTTGGTGCGCACATCAGGATAGTGATGGGGCAAAGGAATGGAATGTTTTTTATAAAATTCAATTTCTTCTTTTTTAAAATTAAAAGGCCTTTCGGTTTCTTCGCACAAAAAGACTTTTCCGGCCATCTCGCTTTCTACGGTTGAAATATCGTCCACAAATGGACTAAAACTCATATTGGATATATCCGTATCTTCCAGCTCTTCCCAATTTCCTTCTAATTTAGAAACTTCTTCTTTTGTTTTCGGGAAAAATATTCCAGCAAGCGAAAGATTATATCCGCCATGCGCCATCTTATTAGGAAAAAATTCTCCATAAGAACCGTCGTCTTCCATCGCTTTCTTGATTTTGACAACCAAATCATAATAATCCTCTTTGGAATATTGTTTATTTAAAATGGAATAGCTTTTATGTTTAAGACCAACACACCCGAAACAATTCTCGCACCCGACGCACGAATCAAGATATTCGCTGTCGCGGCAATTAATACAATAATTGGAATGCTTCATATTGTATATTTCTGTCATTTGATTCACGTCATACGCTAATTCTCCTTTATAAACTCCAGTCGAGTCGTTTACGTCCTTATTCATCGCTCCTCTGAAATAATAAGAACAATTTTCCGATTTTTCCAAAAAATAAGAATTTTTGCATTTTTTACACTCGCTTAAATAATTACCGCTTGAATTTATGGTTTTCGTGTTGAAATTGTTTTTATGAACCGCTTCTTCTTTAATCTTTTTTTCAAAATTTTTCTTTAAAAATTGAACCGTATTCCAAGAATTCAAATTATATTCTTTTAATTTCTGGAAATATTCTTCCTTGGAATACGGTTGGTTTAAAATATGATATTCTTTATTGCGCAAATTCCAGCACATAAAACAATTTCTCACATTTCGGCAATCATATAAAAACGCGCTATCAAAACTATCGCGCGAATCAAAAGCGTACTTTACATTATAAAGCTTAAAACAATAGGTGCAGTCGTAGGACAACTCGGAATCATAGCAATAAGTTAAATCATAAGAATCGCGGGAATTTAGCACCCTATATGAATATGAAAGATTTTCGCAACTGCCCAAAGAACGGCAGAGATAGCAATTTTTTGAATCCCAGACATCGTCGCAATAATCGCAATTTTGATTATTGGACCCAAATTGATGAGGCTTAGGAGATTTTTTTTGCAATTCATAAAGCTGTTCAAAAAAATTCCTTGAAGCGTCATAATCCAAAAATGGCGGTTCCCATGCATCGGAATTCCAATTGCTGGATTTATAAACCGGAAAATGCGCGCTTGAAGGATAAATTGAAATTATGCTTTCTCCGCTTAAATCACACTTTCGCTTATTAAATTTCGCAAAAGGCCAAAAAGCCAATCTTTTTTGTTGGCGGCAGTCAGGACAATACTTCGGCGGTTTCGCCTTCACTTTTTCGTAAAACTCAAAATCTTCAGGTTCTATAGTGAAGTTTTGTTTGCAATTTTGGCAGGTTTTGGTTTCTTGATTCATATCAATTCCAATTCAATATTTAATAATTCTTCTATTGTCCTGTGGTAAATTTCAATTATTTTTTTAGCTTCTTCTACTGATAAATGAAAATCGGCTTCGTGGGCAAGTCTGTTTCTGATTTTATGAGCTTCCCATAAATCATTGAGATTATCTATCTCGCTCGGATGGATTGATTTCAACCGCTCACCCATATCTTTGCCCGGATGACCGTGCTCTTTAAAAATCTCGTCAACTAAACTATCAGCTTCAATAATTGCCAAACGCAAATCGCGCTCGTCGCCGGATTTTATTCTTTCCAATAATTTATTCCATTTTTTATGAATTAATTCTCTATGCTTGATTATCTGCCTATATTTACCATCCGTCACTTTTAAGCCCTTGAGAAGATTAAGGGTTCCCGAAGGATTTAATTTAGGCCTGAACGGAAAAGATTTTGCCATAAACCAAATAATGGCGACAACTAACGCTAGTATTAAAACAATTAAAATAATTTGCAAAGTCAATATCATAAAATTTATTCCTCTTCAAATATCGGCAAACCGGCCGGCGGACCCATTTTTTTGCTTTCCGCCCGTTCAATATGTGGAGATGTCAAAACCTGTTCAGCCGGGATATGATAAATAGTCGCGAGTTCAGAAGTGACAAAAACTGAAGTTTTTGATTTATTATTAAAATCAAAAATATGCGACGTCATAAATTTGCCGAAGGACAGTTTTTCCGGAAATAATCTATTCTTAAAATTATATAATAATCGTTGTTTTCTCGCTTCAACTCTTTGCTTAACAAAAACATGAGGAGAATATATCCATCTTGTTCTGGTTTCAACCAAGGGATTATTTTTGAAAAAATTTAAAGAAGAAGCATATTGGTTAAAAGCGCCCAAAATACCCTTTCTCGCAAAATTTGTACTATAAATGGAATTTGGAGCAATATAAAGAAAACGAATTAAGCTTTCAAAACCGTGTTTAGAAAGTTTATTTTCAATCTCTTTCATGGCTTCGTAGTCGCTGATATTCGCCGGCTCTTTTTTTGCCGGTTCTTTCGGTTCTGACCAAACCGGGTATTCTGTCGGCGCCCATAAAAAATTCTTTGTCCATTCGTAGATAATTTGATTGAATCCTCCTTTCTTCTTTTCTTCTTTGCCGAGTTTTTTATTTACAAAATCTCTCCCCTCATTTTTCCAATCATCATTAAGCGGCGCGATTAAAATCTGAATAAAAACGTTTTCTTCTTTGTGAATTCCGGCCAAAACTTCAATAAGCGCTGAAAGAGGGTCAACTATTACTTGTTTTTGGTCATCAAGTTTTGCGGGTTGATTAAAAAAATGGTCATAAGTAATAATGGGATAAAAATCCTTTTTACCTAAATTAAACTCACTGCCGAAAATATTCTCATTGCTCTCATAAAATTCTTTTGTAGAACTAGGTAATTTATTAAGATAATCTTCGGTCTCAATAATTTCAATATTGGGATATTGCGCGTGCATCCCTGCTTCAAACATTTTTCTATGTTTTTTTGGCGTTCTGATATAAAAATGGATTTTACCGCCAAGGCTCGCTATTTCTAAACTCCACCATAAAGTCACTTCGCCATCAGTATATTTTTCTAAAAAATTTCCGGGCTCATTCTTTAAACTGTGTAAATTTATAAAAAATTGCTCCATCGCCTTCGGCGTTTTCAAAACCTCGCGAGGAATTCTTAATTCTAAAACTGTCCATTTAATGGCTTTTTTATAAAGTGACTGCTTATAAAAAAGCCACACCTGTTCAAATATCTTAAAAAGCGCTATTGCCAGCGCCAAAAGAACAACCGTTATGACAACGGAAACAATCAAAGATTGATAAGAAATTAAAAAATCCGGCATAAACTAACTTAAACCTAGATTCTAGATTCTAGATTTTAAATTCTATTTAATATGATATCGTCCGTCAGCCAGTCTTTTGAAATATTTTTTACTTTGGAGATTAAGTAAAATAGTATTGTCCTTGAGGAATCTTTCCTGTTTTACCAAATCAACCACTTCTTCTTTATAAAGCGGCCCCTTGGTTTTCAAAACTCGCGCAATAACGTCTTTGGCAATGCCCGGTTTCAAACCGAATTCCGAAAGCCCGTACATGCCCCGTCCCACCAACACGAATCTCGGGTCTTTTATCAATTCGTTATGAATAGTTTGATAAAGAGCGCGACGTTTATTAAGTTTAAGCTCGTTTATTTTTTTCGCGATTTCTTTAAAATGCAACGGAGCGCTGTGTTTTTTTAAAATCAAATAAGCTCTCGCCCGGGCGGTTTTGGGAGTTATTTCTTCCCAGCGCGTCAAACCAAAATCGCCGAAAGGACTCACGCCGAATTTTTTTGAAATTGAAGCGTAATTTAAAGCGATGAAGTCTTTAACATCGTGGGATTTAACGACTTGCGCAAAAAGTTCATCAAATTTTTTATGAGTAATGAGTTCTTCTTTTTTATCGGCAATAAATTTTTCAAGCTTATTGATAAAATCAAAAGCAAACTTCCGTGATTCCTTATTTAAATACCAAAAGCTGTAAAAATTCTTTTCTTCAATTTGATGAAGAGGAGTTTTAAAAACTTCAAAAATAAATTTTAACTGTTCGCCGGTAATTGCGTTGGTTTTAAATAATCCCCTTAATTCATTAAGAAAAACATTTTCTCTCATCACGCCGCCGACTTTTTTAAGGTGGCTAATGGCATCTTCAATCATTCTGCCGGCTGCCTGATTTTTTTTAAGCTTTTCACTTATTAATTTTAAACCGGCGCTTTCAATCTGCCTCACCCTCTCACGAGTCAAACCGTATTTCTTGCCAACTGCCGCTAAGGTACGCCTTTTGCCGTTCAAGCCGAATCTTTGTTCAATGATGTCTTTTTGACGCGGAGAAAGTCCGAAGATTAAATCTTTAATTATGTTATTTATATTTTCCATATTTATATATTATAAAGACAATACAGTTGATATGTCAAGTTTTTAACGGTGCGGGCGCAAGAAGGATCGAACTTCTGACCTTTCCGATGTGAACGGAACGCTCTACTTCACCCCCCCACACCAAAATTTGGACGATAGAGGATTCGAACCTCTGACCCTTGCAATGTGAATGCAATGCTCTGCCGCTGAGCTAATCGTCCTAAAATTTTTGGTGTGGGGGCAAGCTGAGCTATGCGCCCAATATTTTTAATTTAAAACAAAAAGACGCTCTTATCAAGCGTCTTTCTTGCGGCCAAATTATTTTAATTCCACTACTGCGCCGACTCCTTCTAATTTCTTTTTTAATTCTTCGGCTTCCTCTTTTTTCATTCCTGTCTTTATTGGTTTCGGCGCGCCTTCAACTAAATCTTTAGCTTCTTTTAAACCAAGTCCGGTTGCTTCTTTAACAGCCTTAATAACGTTAATTTTTTGGTCGCCGGCGACTTTAAGAATAACGTCAAAAGAAGTTTTTTCCACCGCTTCCTCGCCGTTTCCGGCCGCCACTCCTCCACCAACAGCCATTGCGGAAGCTGAAACGCCAAATTTTTCTTCTAAAACTTTTACCAATTCGGCAAGTTCTACAACCGTCAACTTTTCTATTTTTTCAATTATATCTTTGAATTTTTCCATATTTTTATCGGTTATTTATTTTCGACCATTTTAGATTTTTCGCTTAACACATACAAAAACATTTTCATCGGCGCCGCCAACATTCCGACTAATTGCCCCAATAACACTTCTCTTGACGGCAACTGGCCAATTCGCGTTACCATTACACCATCAAATGAATTCTTTTCCGCCAAATCATAGCCGCCTAAAATCTTAAAATTTTTATTTTTTATTTCTTTGGAAAATTTATAAATCAAGCCGGCAATTTCGGAAATATCCCCTTGTGCGGAAATAGTCCCGACCTGCAAATCAAATTGCTCTGGGTCAAAATCAAAACCACTGTCTTTCAAAGCGATTCTTAAAAGTTTTTTCTTAAAAACTTTTAATTTCGCTTCAACGGAGCTTAATAAACGGCGCAATTTTTTTATGTCCTCAACTTTCGTTCCGCTAAAATCAATAAAGGCCAAAGTTCGGCTCTGTTTAAGCATTTCCTTGCTTTCATTTATTTGCTGTAATTTTTGAGATTT
>JBBTVF010000032.1:0-1267 GCA_038063335.1 Patescibacteria group bacterium | reverse complement strand
AGTAAAAAGAGAAGAAGCAAGAAAAAAAGTAATTGAGGAAAAGAAACTTCACAAAGGTGAAGATGAGGACTAAACTTCATTTTTATATTTGGCTGCGGGACTAGGATTCGAACCTAGAAATCTTCTGTGCCAAAAACAGATGTCCTACCGTTAGACGATCCCGCAAAATATTAAATAATTTTTGTGACCCCACAGAGAGTCGAACTCTGCCTTACGCCGTGAAAGGGCGTCGTCCTAACCGATAGACGATGGGGCCTCGCTTCGCTCGTCCCTTCGTCTCAACTTCGTTGTAGACAGAAGGGGCCTTTCAATCTAACTACTAAGTGAACGCTTACGAACAAATTCGAACTGACTTCAAGCGTGTTTCCTCGCTCACCGCTTCGCGGTTCGCTTAACAACATTTTACTCAGCGCGATTTTTTGTGTTTGGCTACGCCAAACTAGAAACACAAAGCAACTAGACAAACACAATTATACCACAAGATAACGGAAGCCTGACGGGTTACCGTAAGCACCAAAACAAACACCGTCAACTGGCCGAAATATCGGCCTTTTAACCGCATTACGGTTGACGGTTTGCGGTAACGGCTACCGCAACGGTAACCCACGCCTATTTTTGTAGCAATTTACTTGGGTCTGTGAAGTTTTAAAGGTTTCTGTGGATTGGAACACCTTTCGGCTTTTCTCCTCTTTGAAGTCGTGCTTGATCTTCTTTTGAATAATCTGACAGTTGTATTCCTCCACCATCCCCAGCTTCGCTTTTTCTAGCTTCACGAATCAATTTAGCAGCTTGAGAAACAGGAAGTTCTGCAAATTCTTCAATCGTTGTTCCGGCAGGTGGACCACCAGCATCAATTCCAACTTCAATTTGTCGAAGTTTAGCTTCAACTGCTGCTATTGGGTGGGTAATAATAAATAATGTTTCTTTTACGCTCATGATTTTTCTATTTTACCAGAACTTCTGTTTCTGATTTTGATAATCCCTTTTCTATTTTTGCTATCAAATCTCTAGCCTGTTGAAAACCGCCTAAAGCAATTTTTGATAATTCATCTCCAGCATCTAAATCGCCAGACACAGCTTTATCAAATAAACCTTTTAGATACTGTGTTCTAACAGAATCAACTTTTGCTTGGTCAAAACTATCAGCCATTGACGAGAGTATATCAAAAATTGCAAGGTTTTGTATTTTCAACAGGATAATAAGTTTGGATAATGAGTAGGCTGTTATACATCGGTTACACTTCTAAGTTAAAATAGTCACCTAGAA
>JBBTVF010000031.1:0-1985 GCA_038063335.1 Patescibacteria group bacterium | reverse complement strand
TACCAAGTACCCATTTCTCGTGGTTTTTGTAATTTTTAATCAATGTTCTTCCATCTAACATGTTTGGAACTTGATCCTTTCCACCAACTTCTAAATCAACATCCATTGCTACTGAATCATATCCTTGCATCAGTGGATACAAAAATTCATGTAGTCCAATGGTTGTCCCCGCTGTATATCTGTTCTTGTATGTTGATCTTGCCATCATTTGTTGAACTGAAAAGTTTCCAGCTAGTTCTGTAACGTCCTCAAATGTAAGCTTTGAAAGCCAATCAGCATTGTTTCTTAGAATAATTTTATTTTTAGCATTTGGTGATAAATCAAGAATTTTACCTGCTTGTTCGACATAGGTGGCCATGTTTTTAGCTACCTGTTCTTTTGTAAGTTTGATTCTAGTTGCTGTTCTGTCACTTGGATCCCCAATTGTTGCAGTAAATCCTCCAAATAGTAAATTTACTTCATGTCCCAAATCTTGAAACTGTCTAAGTTTTCTAAGAGGAACAGTATGACCGATATGAAGATCAGGGCTAGTTGGATCAATTCCTAAATAAAGTCTAATTCTTTTTTCAGACATTAAATTTTCAAGACTGTTAATATCTGGCATTATCATTCTGTTGTCTTTATCATCCATTGCAACAGATCTAGTTAAAGCTTCTCTGACAGAAGTATTTTCTCGATCAATTGTTCTTAATCTGTCGGTAAATTCTTTTGACATATTATTTTGTAAGCACTTGTTGATAATTGTACACCGCGTGTGCAAGTTTTACTAAACTATCAATATCAACCCATTCATTATCTGAATGTGCTCCTGACGTAATACCAGATGTTACCAATACATCTGCACCATACTTGTAAAAATGTCTGCCATCAGTTGCGCCGTGCATATGTTTGAACTTGATTTTGTGGTCAATTTCTTTTTCTATTATATTTTCCCACTCTGTAACAAATTTTCTATCAGGATTTGTATAACAACCTTCACCAAACCCATGGCCATCTTGAAGTATTTCAACTCCGTATTTTTTTGCAATCTTCAATAGATCTTGAAGCCCAGATGCATAAGTTGCAGGTTTTCCACCAATTGAGATTTCGAGAGGCCATCTCCACGCCAGCCATGCTTCTGACCATTCAGCAATTTGGTTTGCAGAATTAATTGTTTTATTGTTATCAGATCCATTTCCTGTATTTATGATTGTCATTTCAAGTGTGGATTTCCATTCATCATCTTTTGATGCGAGTGCATATTTTTCTCTCATTTCGTTGTAAACACTGAGTATTTTATTTACAGGATTGTCTTTCTCAAATGCTTTTGAAACATGTCCACCTCCAGTAGTACTTTTGGCCCTAATATGAAAATGATGCGGAGCTTTTTGAGAGTCAACCATATCAAATGAAAATTCTCCATCGGGTATAAAAACTATAGATGGCCTTAATTTTGTACTTTCCAAGACAAAACGTGTGCCATTGGCACCACCAACTTCCTCGTCGGAAGTAAGTAGAAGAGAAATTCCTTTTGAGGTGTCTGTATTTTCTATATATCTTTTATATGCTGTCAACATTGAAACGATATGACCTTTCATATCTCCTGTTCCCCTACCAAAAAGTTTTCCGTCTTTTTCTCGGACATTAAATTGATTATCTGGCGCATTTACGACATCTACGTGCCCAGAAAGTAATAGTTTTGGTTCAAAAATTGTGTTCGCATCCCCCCAAAGTTGTGAAACAATTCCGTTGTGCTCATAACTTATTGTTGTAAGTTTGTCTGAATTCCCCAAATAATCTTTAGCAGCTTTTAAGACCATTAGGGCTTCCTTAATTTTACCTGTTATTGAGGGAATTTCTACTAATTTTTTTGTTTAATCAATTATTTGTTCTCTTTCGGTTAACATGTTTTATAAATATTTTTTGGCTTCATTTTCCAAAAAACTAACTATTTCATCAACGTTTTTTTCAGTTGTATAGTGATGATTTGCAAGGAATCTAAGTGC
>JBBTVF010000030.1:0-2516 GCA_038063335.1 Patescibacteria group bacterium | reverse complement strand
TTACAAATCAAAAGAAGAGGAATTTGCACAGGGAAAATTTATGGTTTAGCAATAGTTGGGAGTTTTAAAGGCTTTGATGTAATCAGTGAAGTTTAACCCGTGGCTAGTGCCAATTTGAATATTATGATATCATAAATTAATGCCCAAAACAAAAACCGTCAAGCAAAATCGCGTTGCAATATTTATAGACCACACAAACGTTTTTCATAGACTTATTGATATGAAAAAAATCGACAAAAAATGGGTCACTTGGTATAACCCAGAGATTTTGGCAAAGAAATTAGTTGGAGATCGTGAACTTGTAGGAATCTATTTTTATTGCTCTCCTCCACCACCATATTTACTTCAAGAATCAGAAAACTCTAAAAATAGTTATTGGAAACAAATGAGTTATTACGAAGAAATTAAAAAACTTGATAAAGTTGAAGTTAAATACGGAAGAATTACAGGAGTAAAAGGAGATCTTCACGAAAAAAACTTGGATACACAATTAAATACGGACCTTTTGGTTTATGCCTCACAAAACAAATATGACACTGCAATTCTAGTTTCAAATGATGGAGATTACGAATCTGCCGTTCAAGGAGTTAAAGATCTTGGTCGTAAAATTGAACTAGCCTTTTTTAAATATAAAGTTTCTTGGAACCTGAAGAGAATTTCCGATGTCTCAAGAAAAATGAGGTTATCATATTTTGAAGAATTAAAATTCGAAGCAAAAAAACAGGGAACCTAAGTTCCCCGTTGCTTATCATTGCCGAAGCCATAATAAGGTTGTGTAAGAAATATTATATAATAAACTATGAATTTGTCAAGACAAATCAATTAATAATTAAGAGTGAAGAATTAAAAATTATGCAAACACAAAACAAAACAAAAGATATAAAACAAAGAACTTTTGACTTTTCTATTCAAACAATTAAATTAATTTCTAATTTTCCAAATAAAACTGTTTATTGGAAGATTGGAGATCAACTACTGCGGTCTGGAACAAGTATTGGCGCAAATGTTACAGAAGCACAAGGTTCATTGTCTAAAAAGGAGTTTATTAGTTTTTATCATATAGCATTAAAAAGCGCCAAAGAAACAGTTTATTGGCTTGAGATACTACAAAAATCTGACTTGATCAAAGAATCAGAATTATCTTGGTTCCTTGACGAGTCAAACCAATTAGTTAAAATGCTAACATCAAGTATACTTACATTAAAGAGGAATTTGAATTAAAATAAAACATGTTTAAAAAATTAGTTTTGATATTGATGTCCACACTCTTAGTTCTTAGCTCTTCGTTTTTAGTTCCTGCCATAGCAATGGCAGAAGAAGCCCCTAGCACTTGGTACAACCAAGGTTTTACTGATTGGTATGCTAAAGTCTACGGCGACGAATCCCCTCCATCTGAAATTTTTGGAGAAAGATACACAGCTGCTCAGGTTCAATGGATTCTGTACAGTTTGTTCGCTTTCCCAATTAATTTTTTAGGAAGTAAGGTACAAGTTGCAACATCTTGTCTGATGGCGGCTGCTTCAGTTGGAACTAATATCAAGGAGGATGTTGAATGTGTTCAAAAATCAGTTGAAATAATAACAGACATATCAAAGTTTTTGGGTGCGGTTCCAACATCTCCAGCGAATAATACTCAAAAACAATTAATTTATAGTCAACCAATGTTTGGTGATTACCAAAACCGTCCATTATCGGGAATAAAATATTTATCTACTCTAAATTCTAGATTTATGCTTGTACCGACAGCAAATGCACAGGGATTTGGGTTTAACGCTGTTGATGGTCTACAACAATACTGGCAAGGATTTCGAGATGTTGCATATGCTTTGACAGTTCTTGTTGTAATTATTTTCGCTTTTATGATAATGTTCAGGGTTAAACTTTCTCCCCAAATTGTTATCTCTGTACAATCTGCTCTACCAAAGGTTTTTACTGCCTTAATTTTGGCGACTTTTTCATACGCTATAGCAGGTTTTGTAATTGATTTATCATATGTTGTTGGAGGATTGTTTTCAGCTTTAATGCACTCCGCAGGGTTTAGTGGTTCATTTGCAGACGCATACAAAGTTATTGTTCCAAGTTATGAAACGGGGGGTGTTGGAGCTTTTTATATATTTTTTTGGATGTTCGGATATACTGTTCTTTTTTTCTTGGCTGCCTTTTGGTCTCTTGTTGGTACTGTTAGTGGATTATCTGTTTATGGTTTCTTAGCTTCATTATTAATGATATTAGTTTCAATATGGGTATTAATTCTTATGCTTTGGTATACAATAAAGGTTCCTTGGGTTCTGTTAAAAAATCTTATCAGCCTCTTTGTGTCAATTGTTGTTGCGCCGGTTCAAATTATGATTGGAGCTTTAGTTCCTACAATTGGTTTTGGAGTATGGTTTAAAAAAATTATTGCAGAGGCACTAGTTTTTCCGTTAACAGGATTGTTTATGTTTCTTGCATTAAAAACTTTGGCAGCTTCATTTAAAGCAAGTACTGGTCAATCGGTATTTGCTCAACTTGGATTA
>JBBTVF010000029.1:8477-12459 GCA_038063335.1 Patescibacteria group bacterium | reverse complement strand
TAATGGGCGGACCATTGTATCCGGCAGAAAGAACCCGCTTGTTAAGAACAAAAACAACGCCAACCTGAAAATGTTTACACGCTGACCGTTGGCTATAAAGCCGAACAATTTTTACAAATAATTCATCCCAACTTATTCTTTCCATCACTGACCTCCTCTATCTTTATTTTTTACAGTCAAAGACTGAAAATTTTAAATATGTTAAATTACTGATTATAGAGTAAATAATTTTATTAAAATTGTCAAGTGAAATTAGCGCTGTAACGCGATTTCCAAAATCCTGTTATATTTCACTAATCTTTCCGGCGCGGCCGGAGCGCCGGCTTTAATGCCCCAAGCGCCGATTCCCACAGCCAAATCCGCAATAAAATCATCCATTGTTTCACCGCTTCTATGGCTAACAACCACTTGCCAATTGTTTTCATAAGCCATTTTTACCACTTTCAAAGTTTCCGTAAGCGTGCCAATTTGGTTCAATTTGATTAAAATCGCATTGCCGGATTTTTTTTCTATGGCGGTTTTTAACCGCATTGAATTAGTAGTAGTAAGGTCGTCGGTAATCACCAATCTTCCGCGCCTGTCCGCGTCTTGTCCGCATAAGTCCGCGGCGAGCGAAGCGAACATATCAAATGCTTCTTCATTAAACGGGTCTTCAATTGAGATAATATTATAAGTCTCAATCAGCTTTAAATAGTAATCCTTTAATTCTTCAGCTGAATATTTATTACCGTTTATTTTATAAAATTCCTGATTAC
Organism: Patescibacteria group bacterium; assembly: GCA_038063335.1. Lineage (GTDB taxonomy): Bacteria > Patescibacteriota > Minisyncoccia > UBA6257 > UBA9933 > JAJYWO01. The sequence continues at coordinate 11,704 of JBBTVF010000029.1, read as the reverse complement.
TGTTTACTGATTCCTGATTACTGCGGTAAAATTGCGAAGCCGCAACATCCAATCCAATCCGCAAGGGATATTTATATTTTTCAATCACTTCCGCCAAACATTCCAGCGCTTCTTCATTATTTTTAAACGGCGCGGAATATCCGGCCTCATCGCCCAAAACCACATTTTCATCGCCGAATTTTTCCCGCAAATAATTGCCGAGTTTTCTGTAAAAAATTTTCCCAACGCTAAAAGCCATATTAAAATCGTCAACTTGCGGAATAACCTGAAACTCCTGAATTTCTAATTTTGATTCCGGATGCGCCATGTGCGCGCCGCCGTTAATGACGTTGAAAATTGGACGCGGCAATCTTGATACTTGATACTTGATACTTGATACTTCGCTTATATATTCAAATAATTCCAAATTTTCTTCTTTCGCTTTTAAGCGCGCAAAAGCCAAAGATAAAGATAAAATTAAATTTCCGCCCAGATTGCTTTTATTTTCCGTCCCGTCAAGTTGAACCAAAAAATTGTCGAATTTTTCCTGCGTTTCAAAATCTTTTCCCAATATCTCATTTTTGATTTCTTCAAACTTTTTAATAGCCGATTTCGGCTCCAAAACAAATGCTTCATGCGCCCCTGTGCTTTTACCGGCTGGCACGCTGGCAACCGCCGAAAAATCGCCACTACTTAATTCAGCCTCCAAAGTATCCTTTCCGCGAGAATCCTGGATTATTTTTATATTGGCATCAATAATTTTCATTCTTAAATAATTTTATTTTAAATCAAGGCTGTTTTTATAATCTCAAAAATTTTCTGATGTCCGACAGAATTTGGATGCTGGCCGTCTTCCAATAAGTTTTTGTAATCAAGATTTACAAATGAATTAAAAACATCAATAAATAAAATCTTATTTTCCTGACAAATGGACTTAATAATTTTGTCATATTGAACGATGTGCTCGTTTTTATAGGATTTATCAGGCGCCCACGGAATTGGAATTGTTTTTGATTCATCGGCCGGCAATAAGCCGACGAATAAAATTTTTGAAGAGTATTTCTCGGCTAATTTTATTAATTTTTGGATATTCTCCTTGGATTTTTCTTGAGAAACCTGGTATTGAGTTCTAACGCTGTCAAATGTGGCATCGTTTCCGCCAATCGCAAAAATCACCACCATATCTTCACTTTCTTTTATCCTCTGTTTTGTTTCAAATTCAAATCTTTCTAATAAATCTTCTGTTGTGTCTCCGGAAATACCGAGATTATAAATCAAACAATAAAAATTCTCTTCTGTTAAAGTTTTTTCATCTAAAAATTTCCTTAATCGCGCAACCCAGCCGCCTTCTTTGTCCCAGGCGCCATAAGTAATGCTGTCGCCGAAAATTAAAATTTTCATTTTAAAAATTTATTTAAAAATAAATTGATTTTTTTATTATTAATTTTAACATCACCCGCTTTCGCGCCAGATTTAAAAGTTAAATAGCCGACAAATTTCGCCTTTGTCCAACCGCACACGCTTTTAATCCACATAATTGGAAACTTAAAAGACTCCATACCAGACATTCCATGAATAATAATCCCGATTTTTTTATTTTTTAATCCCATTTTTTTAGAATAAGATATCGGAAGAATGCGATCTATAAAATTTTTCATTAATGGCGTTACATTATCGCAATAAGTAGGAGTCGCTAATAAATAAATATCATAATTGGAAATTTTTGGTAAATATTTTTTCGAAAATTCATCTTTAATATTTGGGCAAGGTAGAGAATTAGCGCAATTTTCACAGCCATCGCATAATTTCATTTCAATATCGCGCAAAATAATTTCTTCCGCTTTTAAATTTTTTTCTTCTATAACTCTCTTTAAAACTGAAATTATTTTATCAGTATTTCCTCTTTTTCTTGGAGAGCCGTTAATGATTAAAAATTTCATAATTACTTCAATTTTTTCTCTTTTTCGCAAACTTTTTGAGTAGTTTTGATTATTGTGTCCGGATTTAAGGACATACTTTCAATTCCTTGTTCCACTAAAAATTCGGCGAACTTCGGATAATCGCTCGGGGCTTGACCGCAGATACCAATGTATTTTTTCTTGGCTTTACACTTTTTGATTATTTCCGAAATAAGTTTTTTTACTGATTCATCATTTTCATTTGTAATACCGCGAATCATTTCGTTGCCGTCTCTGTCAATGCCGACGGTTAATTGCGTTAAATCGTTTGAACCGATGCTCATCCCGTCAAAAACATCCAAAAATTCATCAGCCAAAACGACATTGGAAGGAATTTCACACATAACATAAACTTTCAAACTTTGAAACTTTGAAACTTTGAAACTTTTTATTATCTCCATAACCTTCTTGCCTTCTTCCGGAGTGCGACAAAATGGCACCATCGCTACTATATTATCCAAGCCCATTTCCTCGCGGACTTTTTTTATGGCCCTTAATTCCAAAATAAACGCGTCTTTGAAATTTGGATGGTAATAACGGGAAGCCCCACGCCAGCCAATCATCGGATTTTCTTCCTGCGGTTCATATAATTCTCCGCCAATAAGAGTCCTGTATTCATTGGTTTTGAAATCGGAAAATCGCAGAATCACCGGTTTCGGATAAAACGCCGCGCCGATTTTCGCAATGCCGTAAGACAACTTGTCAACATAAAACTGGGTTTTATCTTTATAGCCAATGGTTCTTTTGTCAATTTCTCTAGTTATTTGTTTAATTTTTAAATTTTGAATTTGAGATTTTGAATTTATTTGGGATTTGCCGCCTTTGGCGAGCCTCGCCTCTGGCGGGGGATTTAGGATTTGGGATTTAAGTTTATTGTATTCAATAAGCGCCATTGGGTGAATTCCAATATCTCCCGCGATAATAAATTCTTCTCTTGCCAGTCCTACGCCGTCATTCGGCAAAAAAGATTTTTCAAAAGCCGTATCCGGAGTGGCGATGTTCATCATTATTTTTGTCTTTGGCTTAGATATTTTTTTAACATCGTGTTCAATAATTTTATATTTCAAAACACCGTCATAAATAAAACCTTCCGCGCCGGTAGTATCAACCGTAATCATCTGGCCGGTTTTAATTTTCTTGGTGGCGTTTTCCGAACCGACAATACACGGAATGCCCAATTCGCGCGACACAATCGCGGCGTGAGAAGTTCGTCCGCCTTTATCCGTAATAATCGCGGAAGCGATTTTCATAATCGGCTCCCAATCCGGGTCAGTCATATCAGTTACCAAA
>JBBTVF010000029.1:7255-8467 GCA_038063335.1 Patescibacteria group bacterium | reverse complement strand
TGGCTTTAAACTTTTAAACTTTGAAACTTTTGAACTTTCTAAAACATATTCTTTTATCTTTGAAAAATCCCGCAAAGCATGAATTGTTTCCGGACGCGCCTGAACAATAAATAATTCGCCCGTTCTGCCGTCTTTCGCCCATTCCATATCCATTGGCGTCCATTTCTTATACTTATTTGAATAATGCTCCTCAATCAAAACTCCCCATTTTGCCAATTGCAAAATTTCTTTTTCGGATAAAACAAAAGTTTCTTTTTCTTTTTGCGAAGCATTTATTATTTTTGTGTTTTTTATGGAAACGCCCTTGCCTTCCGAATAAATCATTTTCTGATTTTTAATGCCGAGTTTTTTACTGATTATCGCGTTTGGCGATTTGCTTAAGGTTTTTTTAAAGATTAAAAATTCATCTGGCGTCACTTCGCCTTGAACGATCATCTCGCCCAATCCCCAAGAACCATTGATTAAAACAATGTCGCGAAATCCGGATTCCGTGTCTAAGGTAAACATCACGCCCGAACAACTCAAATCCGAACGAATCATTTTTTGAACGCCAACAGAGAGCGCCACTTTAAAATGTTCAAATTTCTTGTCAACGCGGTAAGAAATCGCCCGATCGGTGAAAAGCGAAGCCATTGCCGCGCGCGTGGATTTTAAAATTTCATCCGCGCCGCGAATATTCAAATAAGTTTCGTGTTCGCCGGCAAAAGAAGCTCCGGGCAAATCTTCGGCTGTGGCGGAAGAACGGACAGCCACATCCACATTTTTTCCATATTCTTTTTCCATTTCCGCGTAAGCTTTAACAATCGCGCTTCTTAAATCTTCCGAGAATTCCGCTTTTTTAATTGTTTCACGGATTATTTTTCCACGCTTTGACAAATTTTTAAGATTTTTTGTATTTAAATCTTTAAGAGTTTCTTTTATAAAAGTTTTTAATCCAGTTTTTTCAAGAAAATACCGATAAGCATCGGCAGTCACCACAAACCCTCCCGGAATTTTTACTCCCTTGGGCGTTAAATTTTTAATCATCTCGCCAAGCGACGCGTTTTTCCCGCCGACCTCACTAACGTCTTTTATGCCGACTTCATTTAATTTTTTTATAAAAGTTTGTTTAATCATAAAAATCATTATAAAAATAATCCAATTATAAAGCAAATAAAAAAAGAGGGTGTTGGAATTATCCGACACCCTCCATAACCTCCTTTACGTGGCATT
>JBBTVF010000029.1:0-7155 GCA_038063335.1 Patescibacteria group bacterium | reverse complement strand
GCCATTTCTACGGCCTCTCCATTTCTCATGCGAATACACCCCCTACTCGCCTTTTTACCAATACTCGATTCGTCGTTTGTTCCATGTAAACGAATCGGATATTTTATTGGTTGGTCAAAATCAAAAATAAATTTCACTTTACCCATGGCGTTTTGGGGATGCCCCGGTAGCACAATATCCGGCAACTCAGCTTTCTTTTTTTTTAGATAAGCCGCTTTTGTACTTTCGGTTGGTTTCCAAAAAGGATTTATCTGAATTTCTATCAGCTTGCCAGTGAGCGGCAATTGATAATAATCTCCCTTTGGAATTCCAACACCATAAGACTTACTCTCTTGTTCATTTCCAAAAAGATATAATTTTATTTCGGAGATCGAAACAGAAATAACATCGGCGCTAAGTTCTGCGGGTATCAATAAAATCCCGCTTACTATTTTAAAAACCAAATACCACTTTATTAATTTTTTAACGAACATTCAGGCCTCCTTTCAGTCGGTTTATTGTTTTTTAAAAATAATCATCAAATCAGCCACGTTAAAACACTTTTTTTTAGCATAAATCAAATCTCCAGTTTTGTCAAAAAAAGCGAACGACTTATTTTGTTCCAGAAATTCAGCGGGATTTATTTTTAATTTTTCCGCTTTTCGCAAAGTCAAACTATCGCCAATCGCTCCCGCGGCTTCAGTATTATCGCGACCGTCGCTTGTAAAAGATAAAAATACTAAATTATTTAGAATTTTGTCCGCCGGCTGGCGAATTGAATTTTGGATTTGCGCTAATGTACCAAGCACCGCTTCCATATTTCTTCCACCCTTGCCCCTTGGCCGATTTTTCAAATTTACCGTTGTTTCACCGGCCGCTAAAACTGCTTGCTTTGATTTTACTATTCTTATCATTGGCAATAAAGCGTTTTTTGCCTCGCCCTGTAGCGCCAAAGAATAAATTTTCGCGAAAAACCCAAACTCTTCGGCTTTTTTTAACATCGCCATTATTGCATCCTGATTGCAGACAAACAAAATATTTTTAACGTTTTTAAAATACTTTTTTTCTTTCGGATTCTCATGAAAATGAAAATTCTTATGTTTAAAACCGTATTTTTTAAAAATATTTTTCGCGTCTTTATTTGTTGTTTTGTCAAAAACAGTGGGGCCAGACGAAATAAAAGACAAATCATTGCCGCAAACATCGGAAACAATTAAAGATATAATTGTCGCGGGATAAGCGATTTTTGCTAAACCACCGCCCTTAATTTCAGATAAATGCTTCCTAACTGTGTTTAATTCTTTAATATTCGCTCCGGCTTTTGTAAGTTCCTTAAAAACCGCTTGAGACGCCCTTAATTCTTTTTCCGAACCGCACATTAAAGACGACCCGCCGCCGCAAATAAAAGTAATCAATAAATCGTCTTTCCTCAAGCTTTTCGCCAATTTGATTATTTTCTGAGTGGCAACAACGTTTTTTTGCGAAGGTAGGGGATGAGTACCTGTAAAAAAGTTAAAAGTTGAAAGTTGAAAGTTGAAAGTTGGTTTTTGAATATCCAATGCGATGCCACTGGTTAATTTATTTCCTAAAATTTTCGCCAAAGTCGCGCTTGCCATCGCCGACCCCTTGCCGATACCGACAAGAAAAATCCTTTTATAATTATTTAAATCAATTTCTTTCCTCGTATTATTCATACCGATCCCGCCATCGGCGGGATTGGAATGAATAATTTTGATTTTTAATTTATCATCCTCCAATTTAACCTTTTCTGAAACAATTTTTTCAATTTCAATCGCCCCATATCCCGCTTCGGCAATTTGAAGCGCTCTTTTGCGTAATGAATTTTTCGCCAGTTTTTTAAAATTAGTAATTATTGACATTGAGATTATTTTAAAACAAAAACAAAATTAACGGAATAATTAAAAAAGACAAAACCGTTGAAATAAAAATTGAATTGCCGACCAAATTTTTATTCAAATGAAATTTCTCGGCAATCACGAAAGTCGTCACCGCCACAGGCATTGAAGAAAGCAATGTTAAAACTTTAAAATCAACGCGTTTAAAAAAATAAAAAGAGATAAAAATAACCGCCAATGGAAATAAAACTAATTTAAGGGAAGAAACAAAAAACACCAATTCTAAATTTTTCTTTAAAAATTTTCCGTAAAGAAATTCACCCAAAGTGAATAAAGCCACCGGAGAAGCCGTGGCGCCAAGCATTGCAAAAGATTTTTTAACGCTGTTAATCGCCGCTATGTCAAAATTTACAAAACTTAAAACAATTCCCGCGCAAACAGAAACCATTAGCGGATTTTTAAAAAAATCTTTTAATTGCCTTGAAAGGCTGTGGTCATTACTATGCCAATATCTTATGGCGAATATTGAAATCAAAAGAGGAATAACCAAATAAATAACGCCGATTAAAACGCCCTTTGAAAGATAATTTTCGCCGAAAACCATACTTACTAAAGGAAATCCCATATAAATCGTATTGCCGACGGTTGCTGATAAAAATATCGCCGCTTTTAAATCATTTTTAATTTTAAAAATTGAAAGTAAAAGAAAAATAATTAAAGAAAACGCCGAAACCGCCAATAAGCTCCATAAAATAATTTCTAGAGATTTTTTATCCAAAAAATTTATATCCCAAAAACTCGCGATTATCAAAGCCGGTAAAGAAACATAATAAGCGAAACCATTAAGAACGCTTATCCAGCTTTCTTTAACTATATTGAATTTTCTCATCAGCCAACCGGCGGCGACAATTAAAAATATAGGAAGTGTGATTAAAAACATGCTCATAAAATCAATTTTAACATAAAATCTACTTTTTTCTAAAATCCAAGGGCTTAAATGGCTGTGGCTTATCCAAAGACCGCCAATGTTCCCATTGCTGTTTTAATTGCTTATAACCAAGCCCGTGAGAATGATAAACGGAAAATCTAATATCTCGCACAGCCTTATATCCTTTAGAAAACCAATAATTCGCCCATTCTCCGTCTTCTCCTCCTAAACCATACGCTTCGTTAAAATTTCTTTCTTGCCATAAATCTTTTTTGATTATTGCGTTTGTAAAACCCATTACTCCCATTTCGCCACACTCAACAATAATTTGTTTCTTAAAAATATTTCTGATTTTACAAAAATATTTATTAAAAATTAGCTTTTCCCAAAAAGAACCGTCCGGCAACGCCCAAACAAATCCATAAACTCCCATTATTTTTTCGTCTGTAAAATTTTTCAATCCGTCTTCAAGCCAAGTTTTTGAAATAGGCAAGGAATGACCGCTTAAAATAACTAAATACTTTTCAGCCAAGGATTGCCTTACGCCGTAATTCAAGGCAAAAGGATAGTTGAATTCTTCAAACTTTATTTTAAAAACGCGGATATTCAACGCTTTTAAAAATTGACCAACAACATCAAGAGTTCTATCGGTTGAACCAGAATCAACTAAAATAATTTCAAAATTTTTATAAGTTTGCTCGGCTAATCGCTTTAAATTCTCGCCAATCCATTTCTCTTCATTTTTAGTTCTTATAATTATTGAAGTTTCAGCCAAAGGTAAACTCTTTTTTTATTTTGTTATTGTTGGATATTGACTTGCGGCTGATTTTTTTCCGGAACAAACGCCATTGCTCCATAAAAAGTGCTCCCTATTCCTTCTTCGGAAGCCGCGCCAATCGTTCCATTGTGGGCCTCAATAATGCCTTTGGCAATTGCCAAACCAAGACCGGTTCCTTTTTGTTCGACTTTCAAGACGCGAGATTGAAATTGTTTAAATTTATTAAAAAGCAAAGGGATATTTTCGGGAGAAATGCCGATGCCGGTATCAGTTACGGCGATAATCAGAGAATCGGGAAGATTTTGAATGTTTTTATCGTCTCCGTGTATCAACCATTCAATTTGGGCCTGCTTCGCTTCTTGATCAAGATTCTGGCCCTTTCTGTGGATTAACGCTTGAATAGTGACTGTTCCTCCTGGCTTAGTGAATTTTAAGGCGTTAGAAATAAAATTGTTGAAAACCTGGGCTATGCGGACCGGATCAACGGAAATTACCTCAAGAAGGCCGTCTACCGCGGTTTTGAGGGTGAGCTTCGCTTCTTTGGCAACCAACTCGTAAAAATGTACTTTATCCTGAATAATTTCTTTGATATTTGTCGGTTGTCTGTGGATTTCAAATTTGCCCGCTTCCAATTTAGCCGCGTCTAAAAGATCATTAATAAGATCCAGCATTCCGCGAGTATTTTTCGAAACCATTTGAGTCATTTCTACATAATCTTTGTCTCCCGGCTTTAATGTCCCATCTCCTAAAAGTTCAAGAATTTTCATTACATTGCTTAACGGCGAACGAAGCTCATGCACCATCATAGATATAAAATCTTCACGTAAACGTTCAAGCTCTTTCTCTTTAGTGATATCATGCAAAATGACTACGCCCCCGAGAGTTTCTTCGCCTTTAATTCCGACAACACTGCGCACAGGAGCCACTAATATCTGATAAAATTTATCTAAAACCACAACATCCTGCGCGGCAAGAGTTTTCCCGAGCCTTACGCTTTCTTCCAGCTTCCCCCGAATATCAAATTTCCCCCCCAAAACGTCAATAATGTCAAAAATAGTAATATCGTTTTTTGCGGTAAGGCCGAGAATCCTTTTTGCCGCCGGGTTCACTACTAAAAGCCGATAGTCCTGGTCAGTCATAATAACTCCTTCGGTCATGCTTTCCACCATAGAATTTACCTTGCGCTGTTCCGTTTGCACCACTTCCTGAAGACGCGTAACCGCCTGAGACGCTTGGTGGGTGATTTTATAAAGAATCGTCATTTCTTCTTCTTTATAAAGACCCTTTTCGCTGTGCGCCACCGTGAGCACTCCCACCACTTTTTCGCCGATAATAAGAGGGATGTTAAAAAACGAACCAACAAGTACATCTATGTCTTCTAAAAGAATGGCTCCCGAAAGCAATTCTTCCACTTGGCTTTTTTTAAATTCCCGATCAAGAAGCGCGGAAAGCGATTTTAACATTCTGTCTTCAATTTCGTTTACGAAAGACCGAGAAACCGATTTTTCCAAATGCACCTTAAAAATAATTCTCTCACCTCCTAAAAGCATGTAGGAGGCCGCAGAATATTCAATAAACTGATGCAAAGATCCCGTGATAATATCAACGATATTTTGAATATTAAGCGAGTAGCCAACCCGCTCGCCCAATTCTTTAAGAATCGCCAGCTCGTACATCCGCCTGTTTATTTCATTTCCTCCGCGTTCAATGTTGGTTTTGGACAACTGTAGCTGTTTTTCGGATTGGATTTTGATTTCTTTTTCCCGCGCCTCCATAATAACGGCGGTTTTTTTATTTTTCCAAAACACAAAAATAACCGCGCCCGCAATAAAACCGACGAAAAACATCGCTACTCCAAATATCATTTCAAAATTATACATTGGAAGCAAAATTAAAGATTAATTTGCCGATACTATTATTTTTCATCCGCTGAAATTGTCGCTTTATAAATGAAACTGGTTAGGCGCGCGGCTATAGTGATAAAAATCATAGAAATTAATAGAAGTCCATGACTTATCACGTAGTGGAAAAAATGTGCTGATTCTGCGGACAATGGAAAAAAGTCATGAAAAATATGGTCAACCCCCCAAAGCGCGAAGAAAATGGAAGCGATTATAAACCATAAGTAGGGCCTTCTAATCTCGCCGCCTGCCAGTAATTTTCGCGCCACAATCAATTGCCAGATTGTATAAATGGACAATATGACAAAAATGAATAATGGCACCTCATAAATTATTTTTAACATGATATTGATTATTATAAACTACGAGTATGGCTTTTCTTAATAAGTTTTTTTAACAAGCTCAAGCCGAAGTTTATAAAATTTTAATATATTAGTTTTTATTCGACTTTTTTATTAAGACTCGGATATTTAGCAAGAACTGAGTCCATGGCGTTTTTCACGATGAGTCCGGAAAGGGCAACATACTCATCCATTAATTTTTGGAATACCGCCTGCGGGTCTCCATTAATTTCATCAACCGTCCCATTATCTTCAATTTTTAATTCCTTAACATTACGCGCTTTTAACACAGCAATGTTGGGCCCCAAAATGACAATTTGTTTTTGAATGACCTCGGTCAGCAGGGATTTATATTGTTCTATATTTTCCATAATATTATTTTTTTATTTAACGCGTAAACACGCTGACAAACGGTTCTTCGACCTTAAGAACCACCCAAAATATTTTTTACTTTTTTCAAAATTTCTTCGTTGCTCGTGTTGAGCTTCAAGAATAATAAGGTCGGGCTTTTCCGTCATCGCTTTTTCATATCCCTCTTTTCCGTTTTCGGCGGCGATAACTGCGTATCCAGAAGCGGACAAAAACATCCCTATGGCTTTTTGATAAATAAGATCGTCATCTATAATTAAAATCTTTTTCATCGTGCTTTTTTTATATTATACCATTTATTCTATTCCAATAAAAAATAGTTGTCCACAGCCCCTCTATAACTTCTTCCCGACTTTGAAACTTTTAAAAAATGTTATTTATTTTTATTTTCTTGCCCCTAAATTCAAATTCATCTCCAGGTTTCTTCCCTAAAAATATTTGACCAATGGGAGATTCTGGGCTTATTAATTTATATTTCTTTCCATCAACACCAATATTATTAAGAATCCCGACTGAAATAAAATAATTACTTTCGTTTATTTCAATAATTGAACCCAATTGAGCTATATTAGTAATTTTAATCGGTATTTTATTTATAACAAACAAAATCTCTTGAATGTTAAAAAGCTGTTTTTTATAATCATCTCTTTTTGCATGGGCTTCTTCCCTAAAAGTATCGTATCTTGATTCCATTCTGCCCTTATGGGCAGCCGCTTCTTTTTGCGCGCCATCAACGGCTTTTTTTAAAAAATCCATCTTTTTTTCTAATTCCAATATAGAAAGTTCAATTATTTTCTTTTTAATTTCAATTTGATTCATTTTTTATATTTTCTTTCATTCCAACATTCTCAAGAATGTGAGAATCAACTCTCCGCGCTTAGTGAGTTTATGACGAATACTTTTACTATCTGACCTTTTCATTAATAAACCTGATATCGCCATTTTCCTGATATGTTCCGATGTGGTCTTAAAATTACTTTTTACTTTTCCCGCGATTTCCGCT
>JBBTVF010000028.1:0-1068 GCA_038063335.1 Patescibacteria group bacterium | reverse complement strand
CCCCGATATCCGGGTAAGACATCCCCAATATTTCCCTTAAAAGAAAAACGGATATGTGGCGCGGTTCAAGAGTCATTTTTCTTCTTGATTGGCCGGTTATGTCTTCCGGCGGAATTTCAAAATATGCGGCAATAGAATTGATTATTTGGCTTGGAGTCGTTCTTCTGCTTGATTGTTGAATGACATTATTAATGATTTCTTCAACGGTTTTCGGCAATAATTCAATATTTTTAACCTCTTTATAGAAAAGTATTTTATTCAAAATACCTTCTATTTCCCGGATGTTTCTTTGGACTTTTAAGGCGATTATTTCGCAGATATTATCTGGCAAGTCGCCACTTATTTCCGATAGTTTGGTTTTAATAATCGCCATTCGCATTTCATAATCCGGATAAGTGATATCCGCCGCCATTCCCCCTTCAAACCGCGAACGCAATCTTTCGTGGAGCGTCGGGATGGCTGCGGGCGCCCGGTCGGAAGAAATAATTATTTGTTTATTGTTTTCGTATAAAACATTAAAGGTGTGAAAAAATTCTTCTTCACTTCTTTCTTTGCCGCCGATAAATTGGATGTCGTCAATAATTAAAACATCAATGTTTCGGTATTTATTTTTTACGTCCTCCATTCTTTTATTGCGAATGGCGGTTACCACTTCATTGACGAATTTTTCCGAATGAACGTATTTTACTTTAATTTTATTTTTATAAGATTTTTTAATTTCATTTCCAATGCCTTGAATTAGATGAGTTTTCCCCAAACCAGTTCCGCCGTAAATGAAAAAAGGATTATATTTTTTCCCGATATTTTTAATTACCGCGAGGCTGGCGGCATAAGCCAATTCATTAGATGAGCCGACGATGAAGGTATCTAATTTATAGCGCGGATGAAGACCCGACTCCTGGTCAATTTTAAGTTCGGGGATAACTAATTGTTTTTCAAAACCGTCAACGACGTTATTAAAAAACACTACCTTATTTTCAATAACGGTATAATCAATTTTTTTAATTGAATCATCGTAATTTTTTAAAATTTCAAAAATTATTTTATGGTATTTATTTCTTACCCATT
>JBBTVF010000027.1:0-1798 GCA_038063335.1 Patescibacteria group bacterium | reverse complement strand
AACGATGTTTCTTTTTCAAACCCCGTTAGAGACCCCGTCTCTAACGGGGCAAGGTCGCATTTCGTTCCGTTATTGGAATTTAATTCGGCTTCGGTTTTTTCCGCGCTTATTCTGTATAACGCAATCTGGCTGTCAAATTCTTCCGGCAGCAAACGTTTGAAATCTTTTATTGTTTCAGCATTCGCTTTTCCATCAGATTCTTCTTTATTTTCGGCAATTTTCTCCTGCTTTATCTCCTGCGCCAAAGCAACCAACTTATCCGCTTTATCATCTAAAGAATTTAAAGTGGAATTTAAAGTTTGATTAACAATAACTATCGCGCCGACAATAACATCGGAAATTTTTTCTTTAAAATTTATTTTTACGGCTGTTTGATTCGCCGTTAAATCAACCGTTTTATTTTGCGGTTGGTTATTATCGCCCCCTAAAATCAAATAAGAAACAAAAATCGTTAAAATTAAAAAAATAGCCTGTAATTGCATTGTGTTAATTTTATTATTGCCATGTCCCTATTGCCATCCATGTGAATGGAACATCTCCTGTCGCGCTTAAATCTTCTTGGGCGGCATCTGAAATTTTATGGAAATAAACTTTTGCGCCAGTAGTGCTTAAATTAGATACTTGAAATTGTGTAAAAGCCTTACCGTTGCCACTTGTGCTAGTTAGATTTGCTATTAAAGAATATGTGGTATTATTAAATGTACATCCGCTCGGAAAAGTAAATTCACTATAAGCAATATAAAACGGCGATGTAGGGTTGGTGGCACTGCCATTCCCCCAACAAATTTGCATATTTCCTATTCTGATATAGCCGGAAGCGGAATGGTCTCCTCCCCAAGCAAAACTAGTATCTCCTCCATATATATCTAATTTTGCCACGGGTGTACTTGTACTAATCCCAACTTTACCGTTTTTTATCGTCAAAATATCCGAAGCATTATTATTAATAATAAAAGCGGCGTCGGTTCCCAATTTAAATAAAGTGGAAGTGGCTGATTGGCGGGAGAGTTTAAGCACGGAGTCCGAAGAAGTGCTGTATATTTCCAGTTTGGCTCCGGGATATAATGTGCCGATGCCGATATTGTTGCTGGAATCGGAGTATAAGGTTTGACCGGCCGGATTGGGAGCGATAGTTGTGGGAGGATTCCAGGCAAAAACCAGTTTAATAACAACTGTGATTAAAAGAAGGACGGCGAAAAATAACGAAGCAAAAAAGAAGGGCTTTGATGATTTAAAATTTATACTGGGCATATTTTTATTATAACATATAATTTATAAATCAAGATACCGGTTCGTAATTCATTTTATTGAATTTTTCGTATTCCGGCAGTTCTTCTATTTTGGAAAAACCGATGTGTTTTATTAAGTCAAAACTTGTCCGATATTGATAACTGCCCTCAATGCGTTCAATCAATCCGCGCATCATCAAATTGCGAATTGTAAAGCTTGAATTGACCCCGCGGAAATAATCTATTTTCGCGCGCGTAATCGGACCTAAATAAGCAATTAAAGATAAAGTTTCCAAAGCCGCTGGTGTTAGATTTTCCCTGAATTCTTCTTTGATAAATTCTTCCAGAAATCCGGAAAATTCCGGCTTGGTTACCAATTGGATATTATCGCCGTTGAAAATCAATTTTAATCCCCTGTTTTCATTTTCAAGATTTTTTCGCAATTCTTCAATCGCTTGTTTTGTTTCGTCTTCGCTAATTTTTAACAAACCGGAAATTTTTTTAATTTCCATCGCCTCGCCGTAAGAAAACAAAATCGCTTCAAGCGCGGCTATGTTTTTTTGATTATT
>JBBTVF010000026.1:0-5210 GCA_038063335.1 Patescibacteria group bacterium | reverse complement strand
AATGATAAGCATAATTTAATCCATAAAGCGGTTGGTTGGATGTTGCGTGAAGTCGGAAAAAAAGATGAGCGGGTTTTGCGCCAATTTCTTAATAAATATGCCTCAAAAATGCCGAGAATGACGCTTCGTTGCGCCATTGAACGTTTAGCCGAAAATGATAGAAAAAGATATTTGCACGTTTGTAAATAGTATAATATAATTATTTTATGTTCGGAATTCAATTTAATTTAAAAAAATTCGGTATCGGGTTGGCGATTATTATCATCTTTAATTTATTTGTTAATTACGGCATTCATACTTTTTATAAATCGTCGAAATATGAGGATTTTTGCAATCCGGAAAGATTAAAACAATCTTTAAACACAAGGGAAAGTTGCGAGATGATTGGCGGCTTATGGACAGAGAATGTCGGTTATGAAACAAAACGTCTCTACGTTCCGGCTTCAGAATCTGCGCCGATAGAAAAAATTCCATTAGTAGAAATTCAAAATCAACAGCCGTCCGGCTGGTGCGACCAGGATTTTTCTTGCAGGAAAGATTTTGAGACGGTTAATGACGTTTATCGAAGAAATGTTTTTATTGTCTGGGTTATCGTCGGTTTGGCGGCGCTTGTGGCAAGTTTTTCTTTTATAGCGGTTCAGATGCTTTCAACGAGTTTTATGTTCTCTGGTCTTTTGGCTTTACTTATCGGAACGATTCAATATTGGTCGGCGATGCAAGATTATTTAAGATTTATCATTCTTGGCATCGCGCTTAGCGTTTTAATTTATTTGGCTTATAAAAAGTTGAGATAAAGGTCGCGAATAAAAAAGTTCAAAGTTTATAAAGTTATAAGGTTTAATGTAATTAACTTTATAACTTTCAATTTTATAACTTAAAATATTATGGCGAAAGAAAAGCCAATCGGCAAAATTACTCATTATTTCGGCGGTATCGGCGTGGCGATTATTAAATTCAACAAGGTGGTTAAAAAAGGTGAAACGATCGCCATTAGGGGAGCGCATACGGATTTTACGCAAAAAATAGACTCGATGCAGTATGACCATAAGGAAATAAGCGGAGCGAAAAAAGGACAGGAGGTGGGGATTAAAGTGAAAGAAAAAGCGCACGAAAGCGACGGAGTTTATTCAGTGTAATGTTTTTATAATAAGATTATATTAAAACCCGTAAGTTAGGGTTTTATAAATATATTCGTATAAAATTCGATTTTATTTTAAATCAAATTACGTTATAATATAAAATATGAATGTAATAGCTAAAAAACGCAATTTTGGTCAATTTTTTACCACTAATTCCTACTATATTTTACAGGGGCTTGGTGAATTTATTAAAAATAAGGAAGTTTCAGATCCTTTTGCGGGAAATAAAGATTTATTGAATTGGGCAAATATCAATAAATGCAAAAAATTTATTGGTTTTGATTGCGATAAAAATTTCATTGATAATAAAAAAGTTTATTTTAACGATTCTATAAATTTTCCGAAAGATTATAAATTTATCTTGACGAATCCGCCATATTTACATAAAAATAAAGCAACAAAAGAAATAAAGAAAAAATTTTTTTCTGAAAAGAAATCAAATTTCGAAGATTTATATCAAGTTTCTATATTTTCAATTTTAAATTGCGAAGAAGGAATACTTATCGTACCACTTAATTTTTTATGCGCTGAAAATTCAAAAAAAATCAGAGAATTATTTTTTGAAAAATTTGAAATAATTAAATTAAATATATTTTCTGAGCAAGTTTTTGATGATACAACTTATAATGTTATTTCATTTTATTTTAGAAAGAAGCAGGGAATATCAGAAAAAAATATTATAAACGCGATTATTTATCCTGAAAATAAAAAAATTGAATTAATACTTGAAAAAAAATACGGCTGGCAGTTTGGAGGAGATTTTATTTATAAAATAAAAGATACTAAAAATGATTTAGGCGTTTTTCGTCTCACGGAGGACTATTTAAAGTCCGGAGAATATGAAGTGGAAATAGCCTTACAAAATATTAAAGATAAAAAGATGTTGAAAATTAGCGATGATATAAAAAATTTACTTGAAAATAATGTTTTATTTTTACGGGCAATTGACAGTAAAAATGGAAAAAAAATTCAGCTTGAGGATATACGAAAATATAAAATTACAGGATTGATTGGTAAAAATACATCTCGCAATATGGCTCATTTAATTTTTAAAGAAACAATTTCAATTAATGAACAAATTGAGTTAATGAAAAAATTTAACAGCGAATTGACAGTCAATCGCGACAAATACTTTTCATTTTTTCTGACTAATTTTAGAGATAATAATCGCAAAAGAATTTCATTTGATTTAACTTATAAATTTTTAAATTTAATTTATTATGAAAAAAATTCAAAACAACCTGTATTATTTTGAAATATCAAAAAATAATCAAGAAGAATCATTTGATGATTTTTATATATTTGACGCAAAACATCCTGATTTAAATAAATATATAAAAAATACTAAAGAAATTAAGAATATTTTAATTACTATTAGAACATTGCGAAGCAAAAAAGAGAAATCAGCGGTGGTTGATAAATATTTTTTAGAATTATCAAAAATAATCGGCAAATATTCCAATTGTTCTGAATTCGCTTGTTTTGTAAATGCTTGCGATAATATTATCGGCGAAGTAAAAAATGAAATAAACTTGCTTAAAAAAATCACTGAAAGATATTTTGCTAAAAGAATATTAAATGAAATAGTGCCGGAAGAATGGGTACAAGCGATATTAGATACGAATTCATCGCGCAAAAAAGGAAAGTGCGGAGAAAATAAGCTAATTTCTATTTTAGAAAAACAAGGATTTAAAGAAATTTTCGATTGGAATGATTTTTTAAAAATTAATTATTGCATGGTTAAGTTTTCTAAAAAATTTAATTTAAAAAATGTTCGTAAAAATTTGGGAGTAAAAATAAAAACTAAAAAACAAAATAAAACATTAGATTTAATAATTAAGGCAAAAGATAAAATCTTACTCTGCGAGGCTAAACATCTTAATACTTCTGGCGGCGGACAAGATAAACAAATTTCAGAGCTAATAGAAATTTTAGGTTTAAATGAGAAAAATAAAGTTTCTTATATCTCATTTTTAGATGGTAAATATTCTAATATTTTGTTGGGTGATAGTGGTCATGGCGATAAAATAAATACACAAAGAAAGGAAATAAAAAAATTTCTTAAAAATAATCCAAATAATTATTGGGTAAATACAGTTGGTTTTAAAAGCCTTATTTCTAATTTAAAATAAAAATTATAATTTAGTGCTATAATAAAAAAATGAAAAAAGTTGAAAATTGTTGTGGAAAATACAGCGCAGAAGATGTGGATTTTTTTAATGAATTGGCGGATAAATACGGATTGAAACAAAACGTTGATTAGTTTATTTTAGAAAGAGCCAATGGCGAAAAAGTTTTTATACCCAAATCCTATAAAATTTTGACAAAAAATAGTATAATAGACATTGAAGACGTTTAATATAAAATTAACAATATGAATATAAAAATAAAAAATTATCTCGGTATTGCCGTAATCGCGGTTTTGTTTATTTTCGCTTTGTCGGCGATGTCTTATGTAAATAGTTATTCAAAATCAATTCAACCGTCGTCTTTTAGGAGTTTTTCTGCGAATGGAGAAGGCAAGATAACGGCGATTCCCGACATCGCGCAATTCACTTTCAGCGTGATAACCGAAGGCAATAAAGATATTGCCAAATTGCAAAAAGAAAACACGGATAAAACGAATAAAATAATCAATTTTATAAAATCAAGCGGAGTTGCGGATAAGGACATTAAAACGCAAAATTACAATCTTGACCCAAGATATCAATATTTTTCTTGTCCGATTAAGCAGGATTCGGTTGAGCCTTGTCCGCCGGCCGAAATTGTCGGTTATACGATTACTCAAACGATTGCCGTAAAAATAAGAAATTTTGAGAAAATAGGCGATATTATGGCAGGTGTTGTCCAAAACGGCGCCAATTCGATTTCACAGCTTTCTTTTAGCGTAGATGATATGTCTATTGTTCAGGATAAAGCGCGTGAAGAAGCGATTAAAAAAGCCAAAGAGCGGGCGAAATTGATTGCTAAAGCGGGAGGGTTTAATGTTGGAAAACTGCTTTCAATTGATGAAAGTAATTATCCTATTTTGGATTATAGGTATGGAATCGGCGGAGGAATGGAAAAATCTTTGGCTTTGCCGGCGTCGCCGCAAATAGAGCCGGGTTCGCAAGAAATCACGGTGAATGTGATTTTGCGGTATGAGATAGAGTAGGGTTAATCTTTCCTCGCTTATCCCCGGATAAATTGCCTTTCAGAAGCAGAATAATTTTATTCCAGCGATAAAATTTTCTTCCCCCTCGGCGCGCCATCCCGTCAAGGGCGGGAACCAAGCTGGCGCGCCTGCGGGATGTTCTTCAAGACAATTTATCCGAGGATATAAATAATCATCTGTGAAAAAATTTTAGAGATAGTAAAAATATGACATCATAAATTTATGACACAAGAAGAACAATCAATAAAATATGTAATGAAATATGAAGAATCTCAAAGACGTAATCCTGTAGATGTAAGTAAAAAGCGAACTTTTGGTTATGATATTGAATCGAGGAATAGATTTATTGAAGTAAAATCTCGACCCGGAAAGACACTTCAGCCTTTTATTACATTGCATAACCATCTTTTGCGCTCTATTGGGAAAGGGTTGGCCAATTATTATATTTATATTGTTTATGATATGGGGAAAGAACCAAAGTTGGTTATTATCCCACCAGAAATTATTTTTAAAAATTTGGAAACAGACGTTAAATTATTTATTCGTCAAAAAGTTTATAATAAGCTTAAATTTCATAAATTAAAAAAATTAAATAAGGGGTTGAAAAAGTAAATTAATAAACAAAAAGATATGGATAATTCATTAAATATAATAAAAGAGGTAGAAAATTATAAAACTCTAGACTGGTATAAAACATATCGAGGACAAGCAGCGATTATTCTTACTTTTATCGGCGGTTTTATTGGGATTCTGCTTGGCGCGCTGATAGCGTTCATTATGTCGTATTTTGATATTATTCAGACATCGGTGTCAATTTTTTCCGTATTTCTTGCTTTTGGCGTGTCGGCCATCATCGGAATTGTTTTCGGATATTATCCCGCGCGCCGCGCCGCAAAATTAAATCCCATAGACGCGCT
>JBBTVF010000025.1:0-1100 GCA_038063335.1 Patescibacteria group bacterium | reverse complement strand
AAACCATTGGAAGGGTGGATCAATGTTTCGTCCTGAGAAAAAAAAATTGATTTTATTTTCATAGTTAGGTTAAGCTTATGCCATCAGCTATTTCCATAGCCTTCCGTATATGTCTTTCTCGTTCTTTAATTACTAAGTTTCTCATGTTCTCGTCACAGTCTGCGTCTACGGATTTAAGGTAAGTCTCAACCCTTTCTATAGTATTAGGAAATGAGGCAACTAATATGCACCCAAATAATTTTCCTAGTTCAAAGGATAAATTACTTATTTGAGTATCGTCTCTTAGTCTTTGTCCAATTTTACTTAATCTATCTTCTATTCTCAAATTTTGAACAACATCGGGAGCATTAAGACTAAGTGTTGTAAAAAACATTCCTAGATCTACTTCCGAAATGCCAAGAAAGGTAGGATTCCCTCTGACTAATCGGGGTATTTTCGGATCGATTACCTTTAATGTTTGAGGTGCCTTTTTCGTATCAATTAAAAGATTACCCTGAGTAAAATCTAAGGTGGTAAATGCCACAGCATCATCATCGCTCTTTCTTATATGATCTATCGATAAGGCAAACACATTCCTCAGCTGGACTGGAAAAAAATCCCTTTGTAAAAAAAATTGCCCCATATTTTGTAACTGATCCAGAAAAACTTTTTTTGCTTCTACGTCATGTGTCTTTGTCTCACCAAAAAGTCTCGACAAATTTTCTAAAAAGCCATCGACAATACTTGTGTTCGTTTCTGGGACACGTCGATTTTCCCAAAGTAAGTCTCTTAATGGTTTGCCAACATTTGGCATTACCAAAAAAGTATTTTCTTGGTCGGTTGCTAGTATTTCTGGTCGGAAACTATTAGGAATACAACCATATCCTCCCTTGTTTTGTCGAATCTCGCTTTGTCCCTTTTCATTTATTTGCATAGACTTATATGCTGTTTTTATGACAATCGCACCATGAATACCCGACTGGGCATTAAATACAGTACATATCTCCCCCTGAAAAGGAGCTACTTTGATTGTATCTTCGTAAATATCAAGTTTGCGTATAAAATCTTGTGATTGTTGAAATAATAATTTTTCCATAATTAATTAAGTTTAATCACTCTCC
>JBBTVF010000024.1:0-2033 GCA_038063335.1 Patescibacteria group bacterium | reverse complement strand
AAAATTAAAACTTTTTTTAAAATTTTTACAATTGTAAAAAATTGGTTCAATGTTTCTTTGACGCGGTTTTTACCCCAAAGGGAAGTTTTAGCAATATTCAGAAACGGTTTTAAGGTAAAGGTTCCCAAAAATAATTTTTCGGATTTTATGTGTTATGTCTACTTTTTTAAAGCTTTTCCATTAGGGGGGATTGATGGCGCGACGGCAAAAATAACTTATAATTCTCTGGATTTAACTTTTGATTTTAGCAAACGGGGACCAAGCGTGTTGGGCAATATAATAGAAATTTTTAGTCAGGAAATCTACAAACCATTCTTATATGATTTTGATTTAAAGGATAGGATAGCCGTTGATATAGGAACGGCGCTTGGAGACACCGCGATTTATTTTGCGTTAAAAGGCGCAAAAATTGTTTATGCGTTTGAGCCCACTCCTAATTTTTATGATTTGGCTTGCAGAAATATAAAAATTAATAATTTAGAAAATAAATGTAAAATTTTTAATGAAGCGGTGGGGAAAGAAAAGAGAGAAAATAATTTAGAAGACCAGACTTTCAAGGATATGTTTAGCGGCGATGACGAAGCCAAGGAGTACGATAGTATCAGTAAAAAAATTTCAATGACTACTCTTGAAGAAATTGTCGGAAAATTTAATTTATCCGACGCTTTCCTTAAATTGGATTGTGAGGGGTACGAATATGACATAATTCTTAACGCGCCAAAAGATGTTATAAGGAAGTTTGAATATATTATTATGGAGTATCATTATGGATTTGAATCTTTGAAGAAAAAATTGGAAGATGACGGTTTTTTAGTTAAATATACGAAGCCGAATATTACGATTATCAATAGCAGACCGACCAAATATAAACGAATGGCATTCGGTTATCTTACTGCGATGAGGATTGATTAAGCATTTTTTTAACAATTAAAAAAACTTCCTGAGGTTTTATTGAGTCAAACAAAGAACAGCCGTATTTGTTTTTTTCAATCAATAGAGATTTGATTTGTTGTGAATATCCGCACTCCTTGTTGGAGGCGTTAAATGCATAATGTCTGTGGTCAGGGAAGTCTTTATATGGATTCCACCAGGTATAGCCTCCTTTACTATTGAAAGAAATCGTCTTTATATCAAGAGCAAAAGCAAGATGGAGAATAGATGTATTATGACATAAAACCAGTTCTGACGAGACAATTTCTTTGGCTAATTCATCAAAAGATTCTATTATTTTAATTTTTGTTTTAAATTCTTTTAAAAACTTCCCTAATATAATTAAGTCGTCATTATTGCCGATAATTTTATATTTTATATTTGTTTTGTTTAATGTTCTGAAAAGTTCTAAAAAATTGGCGATTCTCCAGTTTTTACATAAAGAGTGACTGCCGATATGGATTAATACTTGATTTATTTTTTCACTAGAATTTTTTTTGTATTCATTAAAGCTATATAACTTATATTTGCCGTTTAAATACACAGTTATATCAGAATATAAAGCCAGAACGTTTTTATAATCCTGGGCGTTAAAATTTTTATTTAAAAATCCTTTGGCCTGGTTGGCAAAAATTCCTATTTTAAACGGAATTTTTTTGAAAAAAATCAGGGTGACCACAAAGCTTACAATACTTAATTCATGTAAAAGCAATAAATTAAAACCCCCCCCCTTTAATTTTTTGGCAATCTGGAAAAAATGAGAAAAATTATTTATTACGAATATTTTTTCTTTTGGGATAATATGTTCATATACAGGCAGATGATATTTTTTTGTAATTAAATAAATATCATAATTATTTTTTATCGCTTCCACGGTTCTTCTAAAGAGAATAGCGTCTCCAAGCCCCCCGACTTCGGAGATAATAAGCAGTTTCCCCTTTATGGGTTTAGTCGCGTCGGGAGTATAAATTTTAGAATAAAATATTTTTGCAAATTTAAAAAATATTTTTTTAATTTGGCCACTGATTAACCCCTTTATCCAATTTAAAAAAGAATATTGTCTCGGAATTTTTTTATTAAGAAAACTAAGCATGATTTTTTTA
>JBBTVF010000023.1:0-1733 GCA_038063335.1 Patescibacteria group bacterium | reverse complement strand
CCACAAACGGCATAAACGGCGCGATGAGTTTTGAAAGCTCTATTAAAACGTGATGCAGGGTTGCGGTGGCGTTATTTTTATCATTATCTTCATTTTTAAACCTTTCTCGCGAGCGCCGCACATACCAATTAGACAAATCTTCCACAAAATCGCCGATTGGCCTAACCGCTTCGCTCAATTCATATTTATCCATCGCTTTTGTAATTTCACCGGTTAATTGATTAAGTCGCGTTAAAATCCACTTATCTAAAATATTTTCATTATGTAGATTTGAGATTTTATTTTTGAGATTTGAATTTAAAACATACATTTTATAAAATGCCAAAACATTTTTCAGCCGCATAATCACTTTTTTATGCGCTTCGTCAACGCCTTTTTCCGAAAAGCTCAAATTTTCCGCTTTAACCACTGGCGACGATAAAAGATAAAAGCGTAAAGCGTCCGCGCCGTATTTTTCCATCACATTTATTGGGTCAGGATAATTCTGCAGACGTTTTGCCATCTTTTTCCCATCTTCCGCCAAAACAATTCCATTGACAATCACATTATTAAACGCCCGCGAATCATTAATTGCCGTAGCGATACAATGTAAATAATAAAACCACGCGCGAGTCTGATCCACGCCTTCGGCAATAAATTCCGCCGGGAAATTTTCCTCAAATTTTTCTTTATTTTCAAAAGGATAATGAACTTGAGCATAAGGCATTGAACCGGAATCAAACCAAGTGTCTAAAACATCCTGAATCCTCCGCATTTTCCCGCCGCATTCACAATCAAACTCAACTTCGTCAATATAAGGACGGTGTAAATCAAGTTCGTAATTTTGATTATGCGGCAATGGAATAAAATTTATTTCTTTTATTTCAGACGTTTTTATAAAATCATTGTTGCCTTTTTTAATTTCCACCGCTTGTTTTTCATTAAGGCCATCAGCAACCGCGAAGATCATCCAAATTGGATATTCATGACTAATAATTAAAATTTTTTTATTTTTATACTTGGCGTCAATTTCATAAATAAAATCTCCTACTCTTTTTTTAAGCTCGTTTAGGTTATCTCCGTTTGGAGGATTTTTATAAAATTTTTCTTCCAACGAGTTGAAGTATTTATGATAATCATCAACTGGACCGCCTTCAAAATCGCCGACATTCATTTCAATTATTCGCCTGTCGGGAATAATTTTATCCGCACTCAAACCTATTTTTTCCGCCACCAAAAAAGCCGTTTCTTTTGTTCTTTCAAATTCAGAATAAAATATAAGGTCTATTTTTTTGTCCTTTAATTTTTCTGCAGATAATAATACTTCTTCTTTGCCTTTTTTTGTTAGAGGATATTTATGACTAGTTTCAAGCCGGGCACTAACCCAGTTTTCCCCGTTGCTCTCTGCCCACCCATGTCTCATCACAAAATAAGTGTTTTTGGGGGTTTCAATATTATTCCTTATCTCATCAACCGAACCGACTACTTTCACCTCCTTGCACTTTTCGCATTTCCAAATCGGAATCGCTGACGCCCAATATCTTTGCCTTGAAATTGACCAATCCCTTGCCCCTTCCAACCATTTGCCAAATCTGCCTTCTTTTATATGCGACGGCGACCAATTGATATCTTTTGCCAGCTTCAAAGCGCGCCCTTTTATTTTTGTGATATTCACAAACCATGATGAGGTGGCGTAATTAATAAGCGGAGTTTCGCACCGCCAACAATGCGGATAACTGTGTTCGTATTTTTCT
>JBBTVF010000022.1:0-1488 GCA_038063335.1 Patescibacteria group bacterium | reverse complement strand
ATGATGCATGGAAAAATGAAAGCCAAAGAAAAAAATGAAGTGATGAAAAATTTCAGTGGGCATAAAATTGACATTTTGGTTTCCACTTCGGTGATTGAAGTCGGCGTTGATATTCCGAACGCCGTGATAATGATGATTGAAGACGCGGACAAATTCGGCTTGGCTCAACTTTATCAATTTCGCGGCCGTGTGGGCAGGGGAGAACATCAATCGTTTTGTTTTTTATTGACGGAATCCGGCTCAAAATCAACCCATCAAAGATTGCGTTCTTTAATTGAAGCGAAAAACGGATTTGAATTGGCGGAAAAAGATTTGGCTATTCGCGGACCCGGAGAATTTTTAGGAGAAGAGCAAACCGGCGTGCCGGATTTGGCGATGAAAGCGGTCAGAAATCCGGAGCTTGTTAAATCCAGCCGCCAGGCGGCGGAGGAAATTTTAAAAGACGACCCTGAACTGAAAAAATACCCCCTGCTTAAAACCCGCCTGGAAACCTTCCAAAAAGACGTGCATTTAGAGTAAAAAAAATTTTCTACAATTTAATGTTGCGATAGTGATTTAAACAGCGCATTGTAATGATTTATAAAAAATGATATATTCATATTGATATGAATATATGGGATTATGACATTAAAAAAGCAGACCAAAACGCCGAACAATTTATTATCTGGAAATTGGAACGGCTTATTAATTATGGACTCGGGAATGAAAAAATTAATGAAAATCTGCTTAAAAAATATTGGGATAAAATTAAAATGCCTGAAAATACCAGAATATTTTTTGAATTTTTATTATGGGGAAAACACTTTTAACAAGCGACCAACTTGCCGTTTTGGATGAATTTAAAAAAAATCAATCTTTATCTTCCACATTTTATCTTACCGGCGGAACGGCGTTAGCGGAATTCTATTTACAGCATCGTTATTCCGACGACCTTGATTTTTTTACCGCCGATGAATTTTCCATCGTGGAAATTGAGAAATTTATTGAAAATCTTAAACATAAATTAAACGCTAAATTTGTTTCGTATAAAAAACTTTACGACAGAAGAATTTTTATTTTTCAATTTGAAAATAAGCCGGAATTAAAAATTGAATTTTCTTTATACCCCTTTAAACAAATCAACCCGCCGCAAAATTTTAACGGTTTTTTTGTTGATTCCGCGGAAGACATTGCGACGAATAAGTTAATGTCAATAATAGACAGAAATGAACCAAAAGATTTTTTTGACATGTATTTTTTATTGAAAGAAAATTTCAATATAATTTCATTGGTTGAAAATGTTGATAAAAAATTCGGTTTTAAAATAGATTTATTAACCCTAGGCAGTGAATTGGCAAAAATTAAATATTTAAATTTTAAAATAATCAGAGCGATTATAAATATAAATAACGAAGACATTAAAATTTTTTTTGAAAAACAAGCCGCTTCTTTAAAAAAAGATATTTTTGAATAAATTATTTATTTTTCAAACCCGCCTGGAAACCTTCC
>JBBTVF010000021.1:0-6410 GCA_038063335.1 Patescibacteria group bacterium | reverse complement strand
ATATCTCGTATGCCCTAAATCAACATTAGATTTACTGTCGGCGTCTTCCAACCCTTGATAAATTTGTTTTAAATAACCGTATTTTTTAGGAATATTCAATTCCCTGTTAAGTTTTGTGCGGGATGAAAGATTGTTCAAAAGAGAAGAATGTAATTCAATATACTTAATAAAATCGTGGATTGCCACGAAAAAATCAAAACTCGCGGGTGTTTTTAGCACTTTTTGGAACTTTTTATCCAAGCCGCTTTTTAATTTCCCCGCTAATTTCATTGCGTATATCTTACCATAAATATACCCAAAAATCAATTATCCCATATTATCCGCTTTTCTTTTCTTTCTTTCCGAAACATAAACGATAGCGCGGATTAAAAACACCAGCGCGACAAAGACGGTCGCGACAAATGTGCCGGGAGGAATATTGTTATTCCAATTATTCCAATCAAACCAACCCCGCCATTTAAATACGGCAAAATGAAGAACCGACAATATTATCGCGATAAGCCCCGAACGCTGAACAAAAAGCCAGCCGCGTTCCGTCATATTCGTTGCCACTGATGGAAGCGAAGTTATTGCTAAAATAATAAAAATGACAAATCCTAAAACGCCCGTAAGCATGGAAATTTGCCCAAGTTCCGATAATTTACCGCCCTCTGAAAAAATTTTTGGATAATATGCCGGCGCAAGAACGGTAAGCGCGAGAAATACATGGAATGCGACAAACGCAAGCCCTATTAAACCGAATTGTTTTCTGATATCGCGATACTTTATCCATTTTACCGGCCAAAGCCGCGCGAGCGGACCCATAAGATAACTAGCGGCAATCATCGTTAAACCCGTAAGGGCGATGGAAGCAAAAAGAATATTAAAATATATTTTTTCAATCGGTTGTCCGAACCTACGAAAATAATGCTGTAAAACAAAAAAGATGAGCACCGCGGCTGTAACGCGCAAGGCGCGATGCCAATCATTATTTGTTGTTCCAATATTTTTTTCAAAATTCATGTTTTTATTAATTTAATATAATATAATTTTGATTATAAATACACACCAATTACTGGTCAAAAATAGATATAAGGTATTCATCTATTTCACGCTGGGTAATGTCGTAAAAATTTTTGTTTTCATTATATAATTTCAGCGCTAAACTTTTACCGACAAATCGCCAATGCCATGGCTCAAAAACATAATATGTATTCTTTTTGGGATAAGAAAGTATAAAACCATATTTGTATGCGTTTTCCGTAAGCCATGCATAACTTCCAGTTTTTTCAAACGCAATAAAATTTGCTCCAAGTTTTGACGTGGTAAAATCTATTGCGGTTCCAAGCTGATGTTCTGAATATCCCTGATCCGCGGAAAATTTATTCGCGCCATAACCATAAGTGATTTTATATGCCGATTTAAGCGTACTTTGCGCGCCAAATGAACGATAAGTAGAAATAATTTTTATATCAATCTGCGCGACATTCGCGTCATCTAATAATTTTTCGAGAAACGGCCATATCTCACTAGATATAAGTTTCTCTTTTTCCGGTTCATATAAATATGACATGGGAATAGATATGAGATTTTTAGGAATATAATTCTCATTTAAAAAATAAATTCTTGAATATTTTTTTAGAAGCTCCCGGTCTGTGCCGCTTAATTTTTGAAGCGCGCCAACAGTGCCTGCCATTGCTTGCACCTGCACTCCTATTGAATCCATCGCTTCTTGTTTTTGAAGAAGGTCTTGTTCAAGATTATTCCGCTCATCTTGCGTTGTAGCGAGAATTTGTTTAATTGCGTCAATATTGCCAAGAAGATTTTCCGATGTTGACGCAAACTCTTGTTTTGTTTTTGAGAATTCTTTTTCAAGAACCGTTTTTTCTTGTTTGAGTTTATGATTTTGATAACCCAAATATCCTAAAGCGCCCGCGATGCCAAGCGAAATTATAATGAGTAAAAAGTATTTTTTGTAGGATTTTTCCATACCCAAGATTTATTGCCTTTCCAATAATCGGGTAAAGAAATAAAGAATTTGAGCAAACGGTTTTTGCTTGTTCATTGACGAAGGAGGCGGCGGAATTTGTTGCATCTCTTGCGGCGGGACCATCCGTTGTATCTCTTGCGACGGCATCATTTGCTGATATTGCAACGGATATTGCTGGAATTGACGCGTTTCTCCATTTTGTTGAGGCATTTGCTGAATATACCCCTCCCCTTCGGGCGGTCTCATATATTCATTGAAAGGCATCCCACCTTCTACCCTACCTTCTATCGCGCCTTCCGGGCGATAACCAGACGGCATAAATCCGTTCGGCGGCAACATTTCCGCAGGAGGCATTCTCTTTAATTCTTCTATCGCTCCTTCAAATCTTTTTTCAAAATTCTGTCCCCCGCCTTGTCCGCATTCTTCCGGACTTTGACATTCCCGCGGTCCTTTAAAATCAGAAGTCGGCGTCATATTTGAACGATCTGGAACAAAATTCTCAAAACAATTTCTCATTTTTTCGCCAAGTTCGCGCGGCGGCGCAAACGTTCCGCTTTGTATTTTATTTAAAACCTCTTCGCCAACGGTTGATTTAAGGCATTCGCTTATTTCCGGCGGCGCCATCTGCAAATTTTCTTTCATTTGCCCCATTCCTTCCTTCATTTTTTTCATTTCTTCTAAAGGAATTAAATTATGTTCTTTGGCAAATTGAAAACATATTTCTTGATTTTCCGGATTATTGCAAAACGCTTCGCACTCTTCTTTGCCGCGGCAATTTCCCGGACTTTTACCGCCGGTCTTTTTCATCATTTCCACTTCTTCCGGCTTCATTAAACCGTGCTCCAAAGCAAAATTAGCGCAAGTTTCCATATTTGTTTCATTTTGACAAAAAGCATCGCATTCCTCTCTGCCCCTGCATCCGCCCGGACCTTTGCCCTTTGTTTTACGCGCCATTTCCACTTCTTCAGGCCGCATAAAACCGGCAGCTTCGGCAAAAACTATACACTCATTAAAATGACTTTCCTCGGAACAATAAATATCGCACTCTTCTTTACCGCGGCAAGCCGGAGGCTTAATGCCTTTTTTAACGGCTTCTAAAACTTTTTTAGCTTCATCTAATTCTTTCGACGGAATAAATCCGGCGGCTTCGGCAAAAACCAAACATTCTTCCATATGTTCCGGACTTGCGCAATACGAATCGCATTGCTTTTTATTGCGGCACGCCGGCGGTTTAATTCCCTTTTCTATGGCCAATTTCACTTTTTTAATTTCTTCCAATTCTCCCGGCGGTAAAATATTATTTTCTTCGACAAAAGAAACGCATTCACTTATATTATCAATATTATCGCAATACGCTTCGCATTTATTTTTATTTCCGCACCCGCCCGGACCTTTAACGCCGCCCGCCATAAATTTTTTAGCAATTTCAATTTCTCCTTTCGGCATTAAATTATTTTTTTCAGCGAAAGAAATGCACGCGTCAAAATTCTGCGAATTATCGCAATATTCCTTGCAATCATCTTGATTTTCGCAACTGCCAAGCTCGGCTATCGGATATTGAATTTTATCTTCAAAAGGATTTTGCGCAAAAATTATACTACTGGACACCGATAATCCAAAAATTAAAATCGCCAGCGATAAAAATAAAGATTGTTTTTTGTTTTTCATATTATTTTATTCAAACGGATTAGTTTTTATATTTTTAAAGGGATTGGCCTTTTCAACCGGATTGGTTTCCGAAACATTTTCATAAGGATTGGCCGTGGAATTTATTGAAGGCAAAACTCCCTGAGTGGCGCTCTCGGTAATAGTTTCCGCGGTCTCGCCCGCTTTTTCTATTGTTTTATCAGTTGGCGATTTTTGATAAAATTTTTTCCAAACCAAAAACCCGATTAAAGATAAAACAACGATTATCGCTAAAATGATTATGATTTTTAAGTTCTTATTCATTGGTTAAATTATACCATAAATCGCCTAAATATGTCTGTGGATAACTTTTCGCAGTCGAAATTTATCACATTTTCATTAAACAATTCCATAGAATTGTTTAATGACTAATTACAAACCACCATAAATAGACAAGCCGGATAAAAATTGCGGAATCACGAAAATCAATCCGATAAGGGGCAATACAAAAAAAGCAACTGTTATTATAAGCGTCCAAAAAAATATCTTATTCAGCCGGTCTATGGAGCGCTGAAGTTTGTCTATTTTCTTTTCCAATTCTTCGGCTTTTGATTGAGGTTCTGTTGTATCCATAATTGAATTATAACATATCTTTAATCATTTAATTTTCATAATTTAGCGCGGTTGCCGTGTTTACCTATTGCCCTTTGCTCGATTATGTGTCTTACAAAGCATCTGACAGTTTTTAGCTGAAGTCGCGCCACCCTTGCTCCAAGCCGCTACATGGTCGGCGTCCATATCGCTCAAATTCCAAATTTTTTCTTTGTTGGCATCATGCCCGATAGCGCAATGAGGGCAATTTGATTCGCCTTTTTTCTCTGCTTTTGCAGTTTGTGTTGCATAAACCTCTTTTTTAGTTGCTTCATCAAAAATTCGGACTTCAAGTAATTTTGTATCAACAGAACCGCCCAGAATAAACTCAAAAATACCTTTGCGATTTTTAATATATGGATCGCCATAAAGCTTGCGCGCTTCGGCGGACACTTTCTTGGAGTTATACGCCTTTTTGTGATACTCCTCATATAATCGCCCCCACTCCAGCCCGCACATTTCACTTTCAACATCAACAAAAACACTAGACACCCAATCAATCGCGCTGTTGAAATATTTTTTTAACTCATTGATATTTTCGTCGTAGCGATGACGACTCATGTAATCATCAATATTTCCTTTACTAGCCCAATCTAAAGCCCTCTCAAAAAATGCCTGTCGGTTTGCACTACCCTTTATATACGCACTCCACTTTTGAATATTGGAATTTTGGCTATTACTGAACTCTTCTTTGCCTAGCGTAACGAACGGTCCGGAATAGATAGCATTTAACAATTCTTGGGGAACAAGCGGGACTCCGGCGATATTTATTGTCTTAAACCACTCTTTTATCTGACTTTCTGTTCCCTCACATTCATAAATAAGCAGTTTTGTTTCCAAAATTTTGGTTTTCTTGTCTTTTGCCATACCGCCAAAATATTGCTCCATTCCGTTTTCGTCTTTGATGGCGAATTTATCGGTGATAAATCGTCCGACACTGGTAATGCGTTGTTGTCCGTCCAAAACTTCCAGATTATTTTCAGAAACCTTATTAAAATAAATCAATCCTATTGGGTATCCCTTGAGGACGGATTCAATGACTGCCATTTCTCTTTTACCGCCATCAGACGCATAAATATAATTGCGCTGATACTCCGGCTGAATAGTGAGCTTGCCGGACAAACCAAATAAACCCTTGCCTTCCAACTCGTTATAAACAAATCCTTCGCAAATTTCTTTAACAGTGATGTTAGTTTTTAAAATTGTTTTCATATTGATTTTAGTTAAAACTTACTCATTTTGTAGGCAAATCATAATATTTCATAGATACCCCATTATATCTCTCTACCAGCCCATCAGAAATAAGAGCAACCAATGGTTCGTAGTCGCCCATTTCATCAATTTGCGCAAGCGCATTACAATATTGATTTTTGTTTTCTTTTTCCACTTTTATTGAAATACCAACCAGGCCATATCGTTCTAAAATCAAATTTCCGGCAAGCCTTGCCGTTCTTCCGTTCCCTTCTCTGAAAGGATGTATGTGCGTAATCTTGTGATGAACCCAGGCTGAAAGACGAATAATCTTTTCAATCTCATCAATCACTTTGTTATCACGATTATTTTCAATATCAAAAATGATTCCCTCTGAAATATCCAAGTCTTTTATATACTTCCCTAGTTCCTTATCAAAATCATCCATTTCTCTTTTTACTTGAGAAAAATGAGGCGGTAAGTGTTGTGAGTGATTTATTTTTAGATTTTCGTCCCTATATTTTCCCGCAATATCCGGCCAAATATCTTTAAAAATCTCTTTATGGATTTTTAAGATAACAGTGACATCTATCGGCTTGTGAGAATGAGCATACTTTCTAACAAAACGAGAGGCTCGGATAACTCCAATCGCCTCTCCTTTTTGCAATTCTTCTTCTGTGCGTTGTCTCTTGAACATAAAATTATTCTATATTTTTTGCCATTTTTTCAAATTCTCTCTTATCAACTTTACTTCCCTCCAGTGAACTCGAATAATAGGCATGTTCAATATCCCACTCTTTTTCAAGACTGGCCTTTTCTTTCGGTTTTAACTCAGAAATTCGCTTGTGAGCAACTTGACCGCTAGTAAAAACATCCTTTATTTTTGTTGCAATTTGATATTTTTTCATATTTTTTCAACTATTAAACAACCTAATTTATACATTAAATTATATATTTAATCAATAAGAAACAC
>JBBTVF010000020.1:0-2216 GCA_038063335.1 Patescibacteria group bacterium | reverse complement strand
GTGTTCTGTTTTTTCCTTTTTTAATATCAACATACTTATCTAAAAACCTAAGCCATCCATGTGACCAATTTACATATCTATCAAATTCATTTTTTGAATATTCATCAAAAAAACGCCTGTAATATTTTCTATCAAAACTTTGTTCTCCATGACTCATTTGAAGCAATTATAACAGAAAAAATTACTTATATCCCAATTTAGCTAAAACTTCTCTGTGGCTAAAACCGAGCCTTGCAGGAAGTTTTTTAAATAATTTTATTTCAGAAGTTTCTTTAGTTAAATTAAAAACAATATCATTATTAAATTTATATTCGTAAATTAAATCAAGAACGTGTCCTCTTGCATCACCATCTATATTTTCAAAAACTCCAAGAAATTTTATTTTTCTGAAATCTAATTTAATTCCCAATTCTTTAGAAGATATTCTTTCAAAACATTTATGAAGTGTTTCACCTTTTAAAATAAACCCCCCAGGATAGTGCCAACTTCCCCTTTCTGGTTCAATTGCCCTTTTGGTTAATAAAATTTCACCCTTACTATTTTTAACTAGAATATTTAAGGCAACCCTTGGAGCATATTTGAAAGTTTCCAAAAACTTTCTTTGTGACAACCTTCTCAGAATCATAAATAATATTATATAATCAAATCTTTGAGTTTGTGTATAGGTGGTAAATATTGGACCCTTTCAAAAGAACGCATTCGTTCAATTAAAACTTTCATTTTATCCAAAGATCCATCTTGCCCTTCTTTTTTAACTAACTCTAATAATGCATATAATGATAAACCCGCTTCTGTTGGTGGACACATTTCATAACCTGAATATATTATTGTTCTCGCTAAATTCGGAACGAAAGTCGTAATTGGTTCAACTGCCCAAACATCCTCTTCTCTTAATCCTTTTGTTACACTTCTATCATGTTGAATTAATTCAACATCTCTAAAAGATAAACTTAAAGGTAGTGTTGCAACAATTTCAGGTCTTCTATGATCTGAATTATCAAATCTAGAATCTGATACTAGGCCCATTACAAACAAATCAGAAGCATTAAAATGTTTCCCGGCCTCGAGGCCTGTTTCTTCTAACACTTCGCTTAAAATAGCGGATGTAGAACTTTGGCCTGGTTTTGGTCCACCTCCGGGAGGATAAAGTCTTCCGGGATAAACAGGTGTTTCGATTCCTCGACGAGTTAATGGGATAAATCCATCAGTAGTTACCATTAATACACTGATCCCAAGACCAGCATATGGAAGGGCCAAATTAGCTTTTCTAAATTCTTCTGCATATCTCAGATTTTGGCAAGCTATCCACTCTGAATAATTTATTGGATAAACTGGAACATTGATTTGGTGGCTACCCGAAGAGGTAATTCCACTTTGAGCTAATGTAACAGTAGTTCCTGCCCACATTTTAACTTTTTCACCATTTGATGTTTCTTCATATAAAGCTGGTATACCAACTGCATCATCATGAATCTTATATCTAGTTTCTTGATTTACAGCCTCTAACACACCCTTTCTTTCCTCTAATTTTGCTGTCCATGTCTCAATTCTTACTTTTTTTGCGTCATCAGGTTCAATTAAATCTCTATCAACTTGATGCAAAACTACATTTTCTGCAGGTTCAAATATGATTTGTTCAGTTGTCCACACAGAAGTTGCTAAAAGTTCTTTTCCTTTCGCACAAAATTCAGGGCTTAATTCATGTAACCATTCCATGCTTGCAATTATAACCTATAATTAAGTATTGTCAATTATATGATTTAGTAATTCAAAAAGAATAAACATATGATAAAATGTCCTAATGTTAAAAAATAAAATGTCTGTAATTTTTGCAACTTTCTCACCTTGGGAAAATGGAGCCAGAATGCCAACAAACGGCATGATTGAGCCAATGCTTAAGTTTTTTTTACCCAAGACAAAACATTTTATCTTGATTGACGAACCACATCCAGGAAGTGATCGTGTTATTCCTGTAATCGAAATATATTCTAACGGGAAATTAGTTAAAAAAACAACTTCATCCATGTTCGTTTCGTGGTTATACCCTTTTTTAATGATGCAAAATACAGTTGGTACTAGAATTCCATTTAAAATTAGAGATTTTTTGTCAGTACTCGATGTAACAATTGGTAAAAAAAATAAATATGAACTATTTATAGGTCTTGAGTCAATAAATGCGTTGGCAGGAGTAGTACTTAAAAAATTGGGTTTTGTTA
>JBBTVF010000019.1:0-1572 GCA_038063335.1 Patescibacteria group bacterium | reverse complement strand
GTAGCCCCAACGGGATTCGAACCCGTGTTTCCAGGATGAGAACCTGATGTCCTAGACCGGACTAGACGATAGGGCCATTTTAAATTTTTAAACTGTCAACAATCTTATCTAAGCCGATTCCGCGAGAAGCTTTTATCAAAACCAAATCGCCTTTTTGAATAATGTTTTTTACGGCATCCACCGCTTCTTCCGCTTTATTAAAACTTAAAATCTTATCCTTAGTTAAACCGGCCTTTTCGGCCGCCAAAGCGATTACCTTCCCATTCTGACCGACCGTAACTAAAAAATCAACGCTTTTCGCCGCAAGACGCCCGATTTCTTCATGCGCTTCCAGCGAATACTCACCTAATTCCAACATATCCCCCAAAATCGCGATTTTTCTTTCAGTTTTCAAATCGCGCAATGTTTCCACCGCCTGTTGCATTGATAGAGGCGAAGCGTTATAACTATCATCAATAATATGAGTGTTCTTTATCCCCTGTATTAAATTCATTCTTCTCTTAGCTGGCCTATAATTGCTTGAAAGCGATTCGGCTATTTCCACAATATTCATATTATAGATAATCCCGACCGTTGCGCCGACTGCCGCCGCGTAAGCGTGAGATTTGCCAAAAACATTTTTCAAAAAAATCGGCACAAAACTGCCAGCGTATTCAATTTTAAAAGAAACGCCTATTGCCTCATTATCTCTATATTTATTTTCAAAATTGGTTATTTTAACATCCGCGCCTTCATTAAATCCAAATGTTATTATTTTCGCGCGCGTTTTTTCTTTCATTCCCATCGCCATTTCATCGTCAAAATTCAATATCGCAAAATTGGAAGTAAAAAGATTTTCAATAAGTTTTGATTTTTCTTTCGCCACTGCTTGGCTGGATTCATAAAATTTTATATGCACTGGTGTTTCTCCTATTGCCGAAATAACGGCTATTTTTGGTTTGGCGATTTCAAGCAAATATTTAATATCGCCGGGCCGGTCGGCGCCATATTCTAAAATCAAAATTTCCGGATACGCCGATTTTAAAGAATTAAACAAACGAATAAATGAAAACAATATCGTTTTTTTCCAGAAAAAAATTTTTTTAAGTTTGCTTTTCCCAGCCGGATAACCGCGGCTCACTATTTTCAATTCTTCATCGGAAAAATCCTTTAAAACAGTAAGCGGCATCCCCAGCTCATTGTTTAAATTTCCCATTGTTCGCCTCGCGCGTTTTTTATTTTTTAGAACCGCGTAAATCGCCTCTTTGGCGGAAGTTTTTCCAACGCTACCGGTAATGGCGATAATATCAGGATTAAATTTCCAAATAGTTAACCGCGCGAGCTGTTTAAGAATATATTTTAAAATTTTTATTTTCATGTAATTACTAATGGCTAACGACTAGTCGCTAGTGGCTAATCCGTCCGGCGCGATATTATAATAATTTAAAAGATATTGCGTTAATTCTTTAAAAATCGGCACCACGGTTTCACCGGCCAAAAGCGCTCTCGGCTTTTCTAATTTCATTAATATAACAAAACGCGGATTTGAAGCCGGCGCAAAACCCACATAGCTATGAATTACTTCATCCGTAT
>JBBTVF010000018.1:0-1258 GCA_038063335.1 Patescibacteria group bacterium | reverse complement strand
GACCGCAAAATGTTGGAAACGATGATTGATAAATTCCGCAATCGGCCGGTGGGAATCAACGCTTTGGCGGCTGCTCTGGGCGAAGATAAAGATACGATTGAGGCAATGTATGAGCCGTATCTTTTAAAAATCGGCTTTATCCAGCGGACGCCGACGGGGCGCGTTGTCGCCGATGGCGCTAAAAAATGGTTAATGTTATAATTGTTATATGTTTTTTAATAATAAATATAAATATAACTCCTCCGCCTTCACCCTCCTCGAAATCCTCATCGTTATGGGCGTAGTAGGAACATTGGCAACAATAGCCATATTAGTCCTCAACCCGACGGAACTCCTCAAACAAACCAAAGGAGCAATATTCTTAACGGCCTCATTGACGAAATTGCCATTTATAACACCGCTTTGTCGGCGGAAACAATTGCCGCTCATTACGCCGCGACAGGAAATTAAGCACAGTTTATAATTTCCACTATTTCATCGCCAGCGCGTTCAAAACCACACTCACCGATGAAAAAGCCATCGCCGCCGTAGCGATTGACTTTGGTTTTAATTATAATAAAATAAATTATATGAATACAATTACTATTCCGAAAAACTTAATAAAAAATGACGATTTGGTTATTTTGCCTCGCAAGGAGTATGAGCAACTCACTCGTTTTTGGATAAATGCCGAACCTATGTCTAGACATATGGGAAAAGTTATAAAAAAAGGATTTCAGGAAATTGCCGAAGGAAAATTTTTAACCTCTAAACAAGTAAAAGATGCTTTGGGATTATAGATTAGCGCGACAAGCTTTTAAAAACCTTAGAAAATTTCCAAAGAAAGAGCAAAGGAGAATTTTTGCTATTTTGGAAGAAATGAAAGGAAATCCCTTTTTGGGTGATATTAAATTGATGCAAGGGGAAGAGAATCTATATCGACGTCGAAAGGGAAACTACCGAATATATTTTAGACCAATTCAATTACAACATATTATAGATATTTCTTTGATTGAGCGCAAAAGTTCTTAATTTTTTACGCCTTATAATACTTCATCGCCAGCGCGTTCAAAACCACACTCACCGATGAAAAAGCCATCGCCGCGGCGGCGATTGCCGGATTAAGCAGCCAGCCGAAAAAAGGGAAAAGAATTCCGGCGGCAATCGGAAGACCTGCGACATTATAAAAGAAAGCCCAAAAAAGATTTTGTTTGATTTTTCGCAATGTATAAGCGCTTAAATCAATGGCGGTTATAGCGTCGCGCAAATCGTTTTTTAC
>JBBTVF010000017.1:0-3788 GCA_038063335.1 Patescibacteria group bacterium | reverse complement strand
ATATCCGTTTTTCTTTTAAGGGAAATATTGGGGATGTCTTACCCGGATATCGGGGAAAAGCTGGGGAAAAGAGACCACACTACAATTATCCATTCTTATAATAAAATATCTAAAGAAATCAATATTAATCACCAATTAAATCAAAAAATAATTTTATTAAAAGAGATAATAAACGAAAATTCGTAAAAATTAACAAAAAGGTTTCCCATCGCTTTCCACAAATAATAAACAATTATTTAATGAATAAAAATTAAAATAAACCAGTGTTTATGGATTTATCCCCAACTTTCGTACACACTACTAAAACTACTATTTAAATTTATATATTTATTATTATAACTACAAAACTAAAATGAAATTAATTATTCTTAAAAAAAATTTAAAAGATGGTTTAAGGTCTATTGAAAAAATTTGCGCGGAAAACCAATCATTGCCGATTCTTAAAAATTTTTTAATAGAATCTTTTGATAATAAAATAAAACTAGCGGCTACTAATTTAGAATTAGCAATCACCACTTTTATTTCCGGAAAAATTATTGAAAATGGAAGTATTACAATTCCATTAAATATTTTTAATTCAATTATTAATAATCTTCAAGTTGAAAAAATAAATTTAGAATTAAAAAAAGATAAATTAATAATTAAAACCGATAATTATCAGGCGGAAATTCAAGGTATTAAAAAAGAAGAATTTCCAATAATTCCAAAAATAGAAAATAATAAGCAATATATCCAAATTAAAAATTCTTTATTAAGGGAAGCGTTGGTTTCCGTGGTTAATTCCGTCACAACCGATAACCGTCCGGAATTAAGCGGAATTTTATTTGACCACCAAACAACTTTATTAAAATTGGCGGCCACTGACACATTTAGACTTTCCGAAAAAACAATCAATAATAATCAATTTGAAGCAAGTTTTAATAAAAATTTTAAAATTATTATTCCCTTAAAAACCATTCAAGAAGTCATTAAAGAAATTCAAATAAATGATGAACAAAAAACGGAAATTTATATTGATTCCAACCAGATTTTATTTAAAACGGAAAACACGGAAATAATTTCTCGGCTGATTAACGGAGAATTTCCCGATTATCAGCAAATTATTCCCAAAAATATTGAAGCGGAAATGATTTTAAGCGCGGAAGAACTTATTAACGCCGTTAAATTAAACAGCGTTTTCAGCGACCGTTTTAATGAAATAAAAATTATTATTAATAAAGACGCTAAAAATATTGAAATTTTTTCCGCCAATCAAAGCGTGGGAGAAAATAAATATCTTATACCGGCAAAAATTCAAAAAATGGCGGAAAGTCAAATGGAAATTTCTTTTAATTGGAGATTTCTCTTGGATGGATTGAAAAACGTAAAATCGGAAAATGTTTTTTTAGGATTAAGTGATTCAAATAAACCGGCAATCATAAAATCTTCCCAAGACGAATCTTGGTTTTACATCTTAATGCCAATTAAGAATTAATTTAACTGCTTCCTTGCCACCATGCTTGAGTGGATATTTCCCAATTTATAAATTGGGGGTCGTTGTTGGGATTTTGCGGGATAGGTCCGAGCGGGTCGTTTTTATCAACATAATAAAGAATGTCGTTAATGATTCCATTGATATAATATTGGCCGTTAATCATCGGTTTTGAAATTTCCAGAAGATTGGTTTCCGGCGGTTTGTTAAAAGTTTCAACCGGATATTTCAATAAGGCTTCTTTCATAAAAGCGTTCCAAATCGGGAGAGCCGCCAAGATACTGCCGGCGTTTTTTTCCATCGGCTCTTGATGGTTGTTTCCGGCCCAGACTCCGACGGCAAGATACGGCGCGTAGCCCATTGTCCAAGCGTCCCGATAATCATTAGTGGTTCCGGTTTTCATGGCGACTTGTCGGTCTTCAAAAATAGTTAAGCCGAAACTTCCGCTATAAAGCGGGCGCCGGGCATCTTCATCGGAAAGAATGTCGTTAAGCATCTGGACATATTGCGGTTCAAAAACTTGGACAGCTTGGTCGGAAGAAGATTCAATAACGTTTCTTTTCACATCTTCTATTTTTAAAACTATTTTTTGATTGTGTCTTATTCCGTCTTGACTGAAAACCGAGTAAGCATTGACTAAGTCAATCAGCTTAACTTCTCCGCCGCCCAATACTAAAGACAGTCCGTAAAAATTCGGGTCTCTTAATGTGGTGATGCCAGCGTCTTTCGCCGTTTTAATCGTATTTTCCAAGCCGGCCAAATAAAGAATTTTTACCGCCGGAACGTTGATTGATTGCGCGAGCGCGTTGCGTAGATTTATCGGCCCGCGGAAGTAATGGTCAAAATTCTGGGGATGGTAGCAATCCTTGTCTTCATTGGAAAAATTTACAATTGCCGGGCATTTTGGATTGTTTGGAACGAATTCGGTCGGAGCGTCAAAAACAACGGTTTCCGGCAAATATCCCTTTCCAAAAGCGGTTAAATAAGCAAACGGTTTAAATACCGAACCGGGTTGTCTAAGCCCTTGAACCGCCACATTGAAATTCCCTTCATTTTTTGAGTCAAAATAATCCCGCGAGCCCACTAAGGCGATAATTTCTCCGGTTTTCGGGTCTTGGGCGACCAAGGCGGCGTTTTTGCCCCTATATAATTCTTCGTTGCGGTTGGCGCCTTCCAAAACAACCCGTTCGGCGATTTTTTGCGTTTCATAATCAAGCGTGGTAATAATTTTTAATCCGCCTTTTTCCAAAAAGTCTTCGCCGTATTTATTAGCCAAATAATCCTTAACCATTATTATAAAGTGCGGCGCTTTTATTGAGCCTAGCGTGGGTTCGGAAAACTTAAAATTAAACGTTCGCGCCCGTTCAAATTCTTCGTCGTCTATAAATCCTAAATCAAGCATTTGTTTCAAGACATAATCTTTGCGCTGTAATAGTTCCTCTTTGTGGATTCCCCACGGAGAATAATAAGTCGGCGCTTTCGGCAAGCTTGCCAATAGAGCGGCTTCAGCCAGATTAAGTTCTTTGGCTGATTTATTAAAATAAATTTGGCTGGCCGATTCAATTCCGTAAGCATTTGAGCCGTAGGGAATCTGATTAAAATAAAGACCGAGAATTTCATCTTTGGAATAGCGTTGTTCTATCCAATAAGACAAAATTAATTCTTTGATTTTTCTTTCAATAGTTCTTTCCGAAGTTAAAAAAGCGTTTTTTGCCAGTTGCTGGGTGATGGTTGACCCGCCGCGGGCTCGGTCTCTTTGTCCGGTTAGCGGCTCAATAATCGCGCCTTTTATTATAGAAGTGACGCTGAATCCCCCGTGGTTGTAAAAATTTTTATCTTCAATACTGATACTGGCTTGTTTGGCATATTCGGGAATTTCTTCAAAAGGAATCACGGTTCTTTTTTCTTCATTGTAAATTTCATAGAGAAGAACTTCGCCGGTGCGGTCGTAAATTTTGCTTGATTGGGAAACTTGCCGGCTGCTGAATTGTTTCGGGTCCGGTAATCCTCTCGCTATCTCGGAAATTTTCGTTATTGTCCAAAAACCCGCTCCCAAAATAATCAACAACAAAACGGCAGATGTTTTTAAAAAGAATTTTTTATTTTTTGATTTTAATTTTTTTGGCATATTCAGCGATTATTATAAATCTAATAAATTAAAACTAAAAGCCGCCTTAAATAAAAGCGGCTCTTAATTTTACTTAATCCAATCTTCATCGTCCTCTCCGGCCTTTCCCAAGGGAGACTCTTCTTCTTCGTCCAATTTTCCGTCTATATCGCAATCCGGACAAATTTCACCTTCTAATCCAGAGCCGCA
>JBBTVF010000016.1:3261-15070 GCA_038063335.1 Patescibacteria group bacterium | reverse complement strand
AAAAGTGCCGCCGGAAGCAAGCGTGTAATATGTTTTATCTCCTATGCCTAATATGTTAAAAATATTTTTATAAGCTTTCGCCATAAAATCATAATAATCATCTCTGTCTTTTTCGTCAGTGTGGAAAGAATAAAAATCTTTCATTAAAAATTCTCTTCCGCGCAAAAGACCGGCTTTTGCCCTTAATTCCATTCTGAATTTATTCTGAATCTGGTAAATGTAAACAGGTAAATCTTTATAGGAAAAAATAGTATTTTTAAGCAAGGGGAAGATTATTTCTTCATGCGTCGGTCCCAAAGCGAATTCTCTTTTACTTACATCTTTAATTTTATAAAGATCATCCATTGAATCCCACCTGCCTGTTTTTATCCAATTTTCTTTTGGTTGCAATGCAGACATTAAAATTTCCTGTCCGCCAGCTTTATCCATTTCTTTACGAATAATATTTTCTATTTTTTTAAGTACGCGCAATCCAAGAGGTAAATATGTATAAACGCCGGCCATT
The DNA here is from genome assembly GCA_038063335.1 of Patescibacteria group bacterium. GTDB lineage: Bacteria > Patescibacteriota > Minisyncoccia > UBA6257 > UBA9933 > JAJYWO01. The sequence continues at coordinate 14,565 of JBBTVF010000016.1, read as the reverse complement.
ACCTTATCAATAAAACCCGCGCGGATTAAAAGCTGCGCGTTCATTGCCTCCTCATCTTTCGGCGCTTCACGCCTAGTTTTTATAAATAATTCCGATTGGCGCATTTTTTATTTATCTCCTTTAAAATTTTACCTTCACCGGCTCTTTGGCTTCTTCCTGTTGGAGTTGGAAAAATTCTTCCTTTTTAAAGCTGAATATTCCGGCAATTAAATTCGTCGGGAAAGTTTCTATTTTTGTGTTTAATTCCATTACATTGCCGTTATAAAAACGGCGCGCGGCTTGAATTTTATTTTCCGTATCCGCCAGTTCTTCCTGCAATTTTATAAAACTTTCAACCGCTCTTAATTGCGGATACGCTTCGGCAATCGCAAAAATGCTTTTCAAGGCCGAAGAAAGCGTATTTTCAGCCGCCTCTTTATCATGAACTGTTTGCGCTCCCAAAGCGGCCGCTCTTGCCTGCGTCACTTTTTCAAACGCTTCTTTTTCATGCGCCGCGTATCCTTTTACGGTTTCAATTAAATTTGGAATTAAATCGTATCTCCGCTTTAATTGAACATCTATATCAGACCATGCTTCGCGAACGCGGTATCTCCGACGAACTAAACCGTTATAAGTCAAAACCAGCCATAAAACGACAACGACTGCAATAATGATTAAAATATTAAAATAATTCATATTTTTATTGTTTACGACTATTTTTCGACCTTTTTACCCTTATTAATCCCGATGCCGGAATTATCTCAATGCCTCTTTTTTCCAATTCATCCAAAAATAAATTCATTCCCAAAGAATCCGAAGAAATATGGCCGGCAATAATGGCATTAATGTGCGCTACTTCAGCCTCTTTTTTATGTTCTTCCGATATATGCATTCCCACTATTGTGCCGATTCCCGCATTGGCAAGTTTTTCATAAATTTTCGGATTGCCTTCCGTGCCGCCCGTAATTTCCGTTAAAGCGATTTTCCCGCAATGATTTTCCTTATTTCCGCTGAAAATCTTTACTCCCGCGCTTTCTTTGCCGCTAGCGGCATATTCCGGAATTTTCTTCAATAAGTTCACCAGATCCGCCACAAATTCCAAATTTTCTTTCTTGATTATTTTATCCAAATAAGACGCGACTAAATTATCCGCCGGCGTATGAACGCACATCAAAGCGATATCAAGATTCTTGGCGGCCATTACGGTTTTATTATGATTAACCGGAGAAACACCGCGCGCCACTTCGCTTATCCGCGTTTTTAACAAACTTTCAGCGATATTTATCGGCACCCCGTAATTAGCCAAAACTTCGGCTTGAAGATGCATCACTTCATCCAAGGCCGCTAAAGCCCTACCAGTCGGATGATGAGAAATATAAAGGTCAATTTCCTTTTTGGAATTTTGCGATATATGTTTAGCAATCATTAATTCTCCGGCATCAACGTCTATGCCCGCCATTATCCTTCTGATTTTTTTATTTTCATCGCCGAAAAGAATACGAGTATCCGAATACGGATTTTTCAATTTTTCCAAATCAAATTCCGATTTTTCCTCCCTGCTCAAATTCTCATATTTTTCTTTCATCCGCTTCAAATATTTTTCAACGTTTTTCTTACCGCGCAAATCCGCCGCAATTCCCATCTCAATCGCCAAATTATAAATCTGTTTAATAGTCAGCATCCCAGTAGAGGAATTTCAAATATTACATTAAGTCTGCGATAGCAGATGTAATGTAATATTTTAATAATTATTGTTTGACCCAGTATTTTCTTTATGATTTTTCTTTTAGAAAAATCATATTTTGAAATTCTCATACTGGGCATTTATTCATAATAATATAAAATTCCAAAAAAACAAACCTATTTACTCGTCCATAGCATATTGGAAAATATTTATTTTATAACAACAATTATAAAACTATTTCTTCAACCCGCTCACGGATAAGATTTTAGAAAATTGTTTTGAAGAACATCCCGCAGGCGCGATAAGCTTGGTTCCCGCCTTCGGCAGGATTATCGCGCCGAGGGCGAAGAAAATTTTGCCGCTGGAGCAAAATTATTCTGTTTCTGAAAAATAATTTTCTGAAATCTTGTCCTGCGCTTCCGTTAAGGTTTTAGAAATAGTTTTATAATTGTTGTTTCTTAAAATTTTCTATAATAAAAACCGCCTATATTGCGAAGGCGGTTTTTATAACTTCTTACAGTTTCTTACGGATTCGTGCTAGTTGAACTCGTGCTGGCTGGTATCGTGCTGGTTGCTGTTTTTTGTCCCAATGCAGCCTTTAATTCATTCTTTGCTTTTTCAACCGCGGCTTTGAAATCAGCTTGCGCTTTTTCCATTGCCTGTTTTTTGGCTTCAATAAGCGACTTCATAACATCCTGTTTCTTGTCAATTTCCTGCCTTGCTTTTACAAGATTCTCTCTTACCGTTTTCAAACTTGCTTGCAATTCTTGTTTGATTGTTTTCGGGTCAACGCCAGCCGCGCAATCGGCTTTCGTTTTTTCAATCGTCGCCTGTTCAGCGAATTTAAACGCCACTATTACTGCGTCAACTTCCGCTTTCCTGGAATCAACCGCCGCTTGAACGCCGTCGCGGAAAATTTTAATTGCCGCATCAACAACATTTCGGCGAACGTTCAACGCCGCTTCCATAGCAGTTTTAAACGCCGCTATCGCTTGTTTTTGCGTATCATTTTGAGCTTTAGATTCAAGCTTGGCAAAATGCTCACTAAAATTAGCATCTCTTTTGACGCGATTTTCATCAAGTTTAACATCGCGCTCATTTTTGCGATTCGTTAAAACATCCTTTCTTTCCGTTCTCTTTGTTTCCAATTTTGATTCGCGCTCTTTGACTTTTTGATCAACCTTTCCAATTGTTTCCAAGAACCGGCTGCAAAACGCATCTTTCACGATAGAAGTTTTCGTCGCCGAAGTCGCTGTTGGATTTATTTGTTGTTTAATTCTCGGCGCAATTTGCGCAGAACCTAATGAAGGAGTTATTAAACCCGCAACCATTATAACTGCAATTAAACCCGAGATGTTTTTAAAATTCTTCATTGTAAGATTGGCCAAAATCATCAATCGCCCGACTATCCGCAATAAGCAAATTAGCGTCATTTTCTATATTGGCAAGAATGGCCGCTTCGGCATCAACGTCATTCAATAAAGCGAGCACAACATCATCAACATTGCCCGTTGCCGGAACAACTTCAATTTCTGTCGGCACCTTGGCTATTTCAGAAGGCTTATTTAAAACAAACTGATAATAGCTGACTGACACCACGATTGCCAAAATAATTAAACCAAAAACCAATTTCCAATTTATAGTCATATAATTATAGATTTGGTCGTTATTAACAGAGACGCGACCTTTATTATCATCTCTTTGCAATATAAAACGATTTTCGCCGGAAGTTGTGACTTCCGCGTCAATTACAGACAAAAAATTCACCAGTAATTTTTCATCCAGTATTGCTTTATTTTTCTCTTCACTTAAAATCTTGCTTAATAAATTTTCAAATTGTTCATCATTATTCACCCCGTTAGAAGTCTATCCTTATATGACTAATGATCAATTTCAGACAGACGATATTTTATATATTATCCCCGTTTATTCAAAACAGAAAAAATTCTATGATTTTTTCTGCTTAAGACTTCTAACGGGGTTCATAATTCATTATTCTTTTTAGCTCTTTTATCGCCCTAAATTGAATTTGTCTTATATTATCTTCGTTTTTGTCCAATAAAAACGCGATTTCCTTATTCGTCAAACCGTTTATATATTTCAAAATAATCACTTCCTGCTGGTCGTCGCTTAGTAAAATAATCGCCTTCCGCACTTGTTCTCCTAAAATTTTATCGTCAATGGACTGAGCCAAACCGTCTTCTGCGCCTTGAGCGAAAATTTGATGCGATTCAATATTGTCCGATAAAATTTCTTTTTTCTTTTTATAAAAATCAATAACTGAATTTCTGGCGACCGTAAAACACCACGACAGGAATTGCCCTTTTTCTTTCACTCCAAAACCCGGCAAGGCAGACCATATTTTAAGAAAAACCGTTTGCGTTAAATCTTCCGCCTCCGCTTTGGAACCGACGCGAAAATAAATAAAACGGAATATCGGATTAAAAAATTCTGAATAAATAAAGCCAAAAGCTTTTTTATCGCCCTGCTTCGCTTTAATTACCGAATTTATAATCGCTTCGTTGTTAAATTCATCGTTCTGCATATTAAAACGATTTTATAGTTGTTTTGTGACTAAAACGTTATGAGCGGAAATGGCGTATTTAACCAGAAAAGCGCTCGCAATTCCGATAACGGCGCCCGCCAAAATGTCGGTCGGCCAATGAACGCCGGCGAATATTCTCGCTATTCCCATTAAAATCGCCGCGGCTCCGAAATATAAACCCATTTTTTTATTAAGAAAAAAAACCGCCATTGCCAAAGCAAAATAAAAAGCCGCGTGGCCGGACGGCATTGAAGCGTTAACGCCGCTAGCGTCAATAAGCGGCTGGATATTTAAAACGGAAAACGGACGCGGTCGAGCGGAAAAAAATTTAATTGCTTCGGCAATTATTCCTCTTGATAAAATTAATGAAAGAGAAATAAGAGAGAGAAAATAAATTTTTCTTTGCCAACTTGTTTGTTTTAAAATTAAAATCAAAGCCGCTAAAACAAAAAAATACCCAAGATAATTTGCCAAAAAAATTCCGAACCAATCAAAAAATTGCCATTTCCCAACCATGCCGTGAATAAGGTTAAAAGAAATTAAATCCATTTTAAATTTATTTGCTTACAAAAGACAATAATCCCATAACCCTCGCTCTTTTAATCGCTACTGCCACCATTCTCTGATGTTTTGCGCAAACACCCGTCCATTTCGGGTCAATAATTTTCCCCTGATTGGAAATAAACCGCTTCAAAAGTTCGGTTTCTTTATAATTAATTGATTTTAAATTTTGTGAACAAAAGAAACACTGCATAATTTTAAAATGGAAGGTCTTCCGCTTTTATATCTCCTTCGTCAAGATTAATTTCCGGCAAAACTTCTTTTACCTGATTATCAATGCCTTGATTATTCGCCGGCCCTTTATTGAATGTTCCGCTTCCCGCGGATTTCGGACCAAATTGAATTCTTTCCGCGACTATTTCCGTCCGATATTGTTTGCTTCCGTCTTTACCGTCCCAAGACCGAGTTTGAATTCTTCCTTCTACTAAAATTAAACTTCCCTTGCCAAGATATTGATTTACGATTTCGGCTTGACGGCCGAAAACCACAATATTATGAAATTGAACTTCTTCCTGTTTTTCGCCTTGCTGATTTTTCCAAACGCGATTGGTCGCCACTCCGAAAGAAGCCACTGGCGTGCCGGAAGGAAGAGTCCGAAGCTCCGGATCTCTGGTTAAATTGCCGATTATAAAAACTTTATTTAGATTCACCCCCACACCATAACGAGTTTATTTTTAATATTATATTTTTTATATTATATAATAATAAAATTTCACTTGTTTATTTATATTATTTTTTTATCTTTCCCCCACAACTCGTTTGGTGTGGGGGTTCATTTTATTTTAATATCTCCTCCAATTTTTTCTCCAATGCTTCATTGCTCAAAACCGGTTGGGGTTTCGGCTTTCTGGGCATTGCTATTGCCGCCGGAATTTCAGATGAAAAAACGCGTCTGGGGGGCCTCTTCGGAGCGGACTGAATAGCTTGCTGAATAACCGGCGTTGAAATAATTATATGCCGTAAAATTTCAGAATTCAACTTTAAATTTTCGCTTATTTTCTTAATCATTTCCGCTTGGCAAGAAAAATAAAAATAGCCGAAAAAGGCCGAAGTTTCCTTTTTAATCGGATAAGCCAATTTTATTCTTGACATACCGCCGTTATCAATAACCTCGCCGCCAAAATCTTCAACCAATTTAATAAGTTTCTCTTTAAATCCTTCTTCTTTAGCCAAAAATCCAATTTCATATTTTTTATTGTCTTTTTCTATATCCATAATAAGTGATAATCATAATACACACCTGTAAAAATAATTCAAGCCCCGTATGACAACAAGGATTGTGTTTTTCACAACGTCTTACTGAATATAACCTATATTTTCACAAGTTGTTATTTTTGTGAATGAAGATGAATTAATTCAAAAAAACAATTTAGACGTTAATATCCTTGTTGTTCTACGGGGCAAGTCCCTGTATAATTTACAAATGAAATTCATCGCCGATTTTCACATTCATTCCAAATACAGCCGTGCCACCAGCAAAGATATGATTCTGGAAAATATTGATTCTTTTGCCGACGACAAAGGCATTTTGGTAATGGGAACCGGCGACTTTACCCACCCGCAATGGTTTAATGAAATTAAAACCAAACTGGAACCCGCTGAAAGCGAGGCTCGCCAAGGGCGGCCCGCCGAACCAGGACTTTTTAAACTGAAAAAAGAATACAAACGCGAAACTTTAAAAGGAACTTTTAGCGAAACGCGGTTTATTTTGACGGTGGAAATTTCCAGCATTTATTCGCGCGAAGGAAAAACGCGAAGAGTGCATAATTTAATTTTCGCGCCTGATATTGAAACCGCAGAAAAAATAAATACTCAGCTCGGCTTAATTGGTAATTTAAAATCCGACGGCCGACCGATTCTGGGATTGGATTCCGAGAAACTGGCGGAAATTATTTTCAACATCAATCCCGAAGCCGCAATTATTCCGGCGCACGCTTGGACGCCATGGTTTTCCATATTCGGTTCAATGTCCGGTTTTGATTCAATTGAAGAATGTTTCGGCAAATACGCCGATAAAATTTTCGCCATTGAGACAGGTTTATCCAGCGACCCGTCAATGAACCGACGACTTTCAAAATTGGACAATATCGCTTTAATTTCCAATTCCGATTCCCACAGCTTACGAAAAATCGGGCGGGAAGCAAATATCTTTAACACGGAACTTTCTTATAAGGGAATTATGGAAGTGATAAAAAACGGCGCTCCAAAATTTTTATCCACCATTGAGTTTTTCCCCGAAGAAGGAAAATATCATTATGACGGCCATTTTGATTGCAAAATTTATCTGTCACCAAAAGAAACGAAAGAGCATAACGGCATTTGCCCGAAATGCGGCAAAAAATTGACAATCGGCGTAATGAGCCGCGTTGACGAACTGGCTGACCGCAAGCCGGAAATGAAAAATTTTATCCCCTATCGCAATCTTATTCCGCTGGGAGAAATAATCGCCGAAGCATTTAATGTCGGCGAAAACACAAAACAAGTTAAAAAAGAATACGATAATTTAATTAAAACGTTCGGTAATGAATTAAAAATTCTGATGGAAACCGGAGAAAATGAATTGAAATCAGTTGCCGACCCGCGCGTAGCGGAAGGAATAAAAAGAGTCCGCGAAGGCAGGGTCAAAATCCGCCCCGGCTATGACGGCGAATATGGAGAAATAAAAATTTTTAACGACGAAGAAAGAAAAGAAATCAAAAATCAAGGAAGTTTGTTTTAAATTAAACCTCAATCAACACAGGCAGAACCATCGGACGGCGTTTAGTTTTATTATAGAGAAATTGACCGATTTGGTCGCGCATCATTCCTTTGATGTAATCAGCGTCCATTTGCTGCTGCCGCGGAATGCGAGAAATCATAAGTCTGATTTTTTTTCGCAAATCTTCAACCAATTCTTTATTTTCTTTAAGATAAATAAAACCGCGGGAAATAATATCCGGATTTTTCAAGAAATGTCCAGTGCGACGGTCTAATGTGGCAATCACCACCACCATCCCTTCTTGCGCCAAAGCTCTTCTGTCGCGCAAAACCACTTCTCCGACATCACCCACTCCCAATCCGTCAACCATCACGTAATAAGCCGGAACTGATTCTTCGGAAATGCGCGCTGAATTTTTTGACAATAATAAAATTTGTCCATTATCAATAATCGGCGTTTCTTCTGGTTTTAATTTTAAAGCTTCTTGAGCTAATTGAGCATTGCGCCATCTCATAAAATAATAACCATGAATGGGAATAAAAAATTTCGGCTTTACCATTTTCATTACCGCTTTCAATTCCTCTTGAGGAGCGTGGCCGCTAGAATGAATATCAACCATTCTGGAATGATAAATAATGCCTCCTTGTCTGGCGATATCGTCTAAAATAATCTGGACACTTCTTTCATTCCCCGGAACAACCGATGAAGATAAAATTATAGTGTCGCCTTTTTTAATTTGAACCTGTTTGTGCTCGCCGTTAATAATGCGCATCAAACTAGAATTAGATTCTCCCTGAGAACCAGGGCATAAAAGAACAATTTTATCGTCTTTGTATTTATTAATCTCGTCAAGCGGAATAATAGTTTCTTTTTTAATTTTCATAAAACCAAGATTCTGGGCAATTTGAATGTTGGTTTTCATTGAAAATCCGCTGATAAAAATTTTTCTATTATGTTTCTCGGCAATTTTAATAATTTCTGAAAGTCTTTCTAACATTGAAGCGAATGTGGCAACAATAATTCTTCCTTCTGATTTTTTAAATATTTTTTCTATTTCTTGTTCAACGACTCTTTCAGAAATTGAATATCCCTCCTTATCCGCGCCAGTAGAATCTAATAAAAGTGTGTGGATTTTTTGCTCGCCGATTTTTTTCCAAATTTCTATATCCCTAGGATTGCCTTCGGCGTCATAATCAAATTTAAACTCTCCCGGATGAACAATCTTGCCAACCGGAGTATCTATAATCATACCAATGCCTTCGGGAATATTATGGGTAACGCCAAAAAAAGTTACTTTAAAATTTTCTGAAATTTGGCGAGTTTCGCCGTTTTTTACTATTTCAAAATCCAACTTTGGAACATTGGGAAAATCTTCTTGACGGCGATTTATCATCGCCTTATTAAGTTCAGTCGTATATATTGGAGGATTCCCTATTTTGTCCATTATATAAGGAATAGCGCCGATATGATCCAAATGGCCGTGAGTAATGATTAAAGCTTTAATGTTTTTTTTCTTACCTTCAAGATATAAAGTATTGGGAATTATAAAATCTATGCCTGGCGTTGTTTCTTCGGGAAACTGCAAACCGGCGTCAATAATGACAATTTCGTCGCCGTATTCAAAAAACATCATATTACGACCGATTTCTTCCAAACCGCCCAAAGCCGCGAATTTCACTGTTAGTTCGGAATCCAGTTTAATCCCCTTGGCTTCAATTTTAACAACCGGCTTAACAGGCCTCGCAAAAAAAGACCTTCTCGTTCTCGGCTCATAAGTTCGTTTACCCCGAGGGGGTAAAGTTTTTATATTGGTATTTGTTCTCATATATAGATATTTTATAATTTTTAATTTTTACTTGTGCCGCGGGAGAGATTCGAACTCTCATGGCCTTGCAACCGCTGACTCCTGAAGCCAGTGCGTCTACCAGTTCCGCCACCGCGGCATTAGCTAGTGGCTAACATCCTACTTAAACGCCCTTGTTGTTTCCACATACCATTTTTCAATATTGTTAAAACGGTCGCTGGAAAATGAAATAAATTTTTCCTCCGGCGTCAAAGAGTCAAACCTGTAAAATTTCTTTTTTCCGACATAAATATAGTCCGGCGAATAAAGAAAAACGGCTGGATAATCCGAAGCAATTAGTGATTGTAATTTTCCCAAATCAACGAAACGTTTGTCATCATTAAAATTCTCCCTTATTGATTCTATTAGTTTATCAGCTGTTTTATTTTCATAAAGCGATAAATTAAGTCCGGGATAAAATTTTTCCGAAGAATGCCAAAATGAATATAAATCCGGACTTTTACCGAGTATATTCCCGAAAATAATCATTTGATAATCTCTGGTTTTTATAATTTCATTGTTAATTTCCAATAAAGAAAGAATTGAAACATTGGCCTTCACGCCGGTTTTTCCCCATTCTTGTTTTATCAATTCGGCGGTGTCAACTAAAATCTGGATTTGCGGAACAATCAGCGAGAATTCCATTTTTACCACTTCCTTGCCGATTGTTTTTTGCCTGATTCCCTCTTCATTCAACAACCAACCGCTATCATCAAGAATTTTATTGGCTTCGTCAATGGAAGACGGATAAGAGTCGCCATTCTTCGGGGTTAACGGCCCTGAAACAATTATCGCATAACCGCTGAAAATATTTTTAACCAATTCTTCTTTATTAATCGCTAAATCTAAAGCCATCCTGACATCTTTTTCCTTAAAAGCCGGATGAGAATAATGATTGAAAAAAACAGCATAATATTTCAGCGTTTTAAAAGAAAAAATTTGATGGGGAGAAATGATTTTTTCAACATTGCGGCTGTTAGCCAACCCGAAACCGTCAATTTCGCCGTTATTAAAAGCGCTGATAATTTCATCTTCGCTAGCGTAAAAAATAATTTTTATTTTTTTCAAATAAGGATTATCGCCCGAATAATTATCATTGCGCTCTAAAACATAAGAATCAATAAAGCCGTCTGATTGCTTTTTAAAGCTTAAAATTTTATACGGGCCGCTACCAACCGGATTAAGATTATAATCCGATAATTTTAGATTGGCTGCCGGAATTTTCGCGAAAATATGTTTCGGTATCGGCCTTAAATCCTCCAAAGCGTTTTTAAAAAAAACATAAGCGGTCGGCAATTTAAATTCAATTTCTCTTTCGCTTATTCTTTCAACTTCGACTCCTTGCCAATTTTGCAAAATCGGAGAATAAACATCCTGATTCTGAACATTTTCTATGGTAAAAATAATGTCATCACTGGTGATTTTTTCGCCATCCTGCCACTTAACGCCCTCTTTCAAGCGATACCGCCAAATTTTTTCGTTATTTTCAATTTTATAACTTTCCGCTAATTGGCCAAGGTCGCTGAAAATTAATTTTATTAAATCGCGGTCAACGTCGCCGCTCGCCAAAACCGGATTAATAAAACTCGGCTGACCGACAATGCCTTCATTGTAATTTCCTCCGCTAACGGCGGTTATCTTGGTTTTTTGAATAACAAACTCCGCCAATACCAATGAAAATGAAATTATAAAAACGCCGGCGGCAACCAAAAAAATCAAAAGTTCTTTCCGGGAAAAAGATTTAAATAGACGAACGAAAAAAGGAATCATATTATAAGTTTATAAGCTGAAAAGCTTAAAAGCTGATAAGCTAAAAAGCCAACAAGCTGAAAAGTTTACCGCTTATTTAAGGTAGATATTCAATAAAGACAATACCACAAGAGCAATGATAAAAAAAATAGTGGCGCCGAAAATTAATTTTTCCAAGCCGCGGCGCGTCTGATAAAATCCTTCTTCTCCGCCGCCAAAAACTCCGGAAAGGCCGGAACTGCGTT
>JBBTVF010000016.1:0-3161 GCA_038063335.1 Patescibacteria group bacterium | reverse complement strand
TTTAAACAAAACGCTTTCCTATAAAGCCTAATACAAAATGAGCAACGCTTATTACGATAGTAGCATATAAAAGAGGCGTTATTCCATTAATAATAACGCTGTCGGAAATAAAGTCAAGAAAATAAAGCATGGCGGCATTAACAAAAATCAATCCCAGTCCCAGAGTGATGATAATAAAAGGGCTTAAAACAAGCTTTATAATCGGCTTAATGAAAACATTAATTAAAGTGAATATGGCGGCAACAACGGCAAATTCAATCCAGCCGGCCGCGATTTCAAAACCGTCAACAAAATAAACCGCCGCATAAAGCGCCAATGCGTTGAGTAAAAACAAAAACAGTATTTTAATCGCTAATTTTGGCATACCCAGTTAATTCAACTTTAAAAGGCAAAAATTTTATAGAGATTTTCGCCAATTCCAAAGTCTTCTAGATAAATATCTCCGACCAATTGTTGATTTAAAATATTTTTCACGCTGTTTGGCATCATCTTCATTTAAACAAACTTCGCAATAGATTAATTTAAACGGCTTTCTGCTTTTTGTGGAAAAATTTTTGCCTGAATTATGTTCTTCTATTCGTCTTTTTAAATTATTAGTATAACCAATATAATACTTATTGTCTTTAAGGCTTAATAATACATAGGTATAATAGAAGAACATCGTTAAAGTTGAATTACTGGGCATAGAAGTTATCCACAGGCTTATGACTGTTATTTTATCTATTTTTAACTTATAATGTAAACAAGTGAAGAAATTTAAAAGGTCGGCTTAATTAATAATAACACAATCTAATGATAATTCAAAATTTAACAGATGCAACAATAAGTTCAATTTTTAGCGTTTGGGCTGGCGTTATCAACTTCATTCCGTCATTAATCGGAGCGATAATAGTTTTAATTATTGGCATGATTATAGCTTCTGCCCTAAAAACGTTGGTTGAGAAAGTTTTGGACGCCGTTAAATTGGACGGCCTACTTCGTAAGCTTGAGATAGAAAAATATCTTCAACGCGCCAATATTTCTCTTAATTCAGGAAAATTTTTCGGCGCTTTGATATATTGGTTTTTCGTGATTGTCTTTATTTTAGTAGCAGCCGATATTCTGAAATTGGAAGGCCTTTCTCAGTTTTTGAAACAAGTTGTTCTATACGCGCCGAATATTATTCTTGCGGCTTTGATAATGTTGGCAACGATTGTTGTGGCCAATTTTCTCAGGTCATTGGTTAAAGTTTCGGTATCCGGAGCAAAACTTCACGCTTCCAAATTTTTGGGAACGGCAACCTGGTGGGCTACGATAATTTTCGGCCTTTTGGCGGCCTTGATTCAACTTGGCATCGCACCGGCTCTCTTGAATACGATAATCACCGGCATAGTGGCAATGCTTGCCATCGCTGGCGGCATCGCTTTCGGATTGGGAGGAAAAGATTACGCCGCTTATCTTGTTAATAAGCTAAAAGAAAGAACTGAATAAGAAATTTATTTAAGAATAAAAAACCCGCGTTTGCGGGTTTTTTATTATTGGTTTTATTTAAAAAATTTCACTAAATTTTTAAAATATTGGGCATTAACAATATCACCTTTCTCCGCCCAGCCGCGGCGCGCCTGACTGACGCCGTATTCCATAAAATCCATTTGTTCTTTTTGATGGCTGTCCGTGTTGATAATCATTTTTACGCCCGCTTCTTTAGTCTTTCTAATATTCGCGCCGTTTAAATCCAATCTATACGGGCTGGCATTAATTTCCAAAATCGTTCCGGTTTCTTTGGCAACTTTTAGAATTTCATCAAAATCAATTTTATATTCTTCCCGCTTTTTCAAAATCCTGCCCGTCGGATGAGAAATTATATCAATATTCGGATTACGCATCGCTTTAATTATTCTTTTTGTCATTTCTTTTTTGCTCATTTTAAACTGAGAATGAACTCCCGCGATAACATAATCCAATTTACTCAATGTTTCGTTGTTTATGTCTATTGAGCCGTCGGCTAAAATATTCGCCTCGCAACCGTGAAGAATGCGAAATTTTAAATTTGAAATTTTAAATTTTAAATTAAGTTTATCTATTTCTTTTCGCTGTTCCATTAATTGTTTTTCGTTTAAACCGCGCTCAATAAATAAAAATTTCGTATGGTCGGAAATGCCGATATATTCATAACCGCGTTTTTTTGCTTCAAAAATATACTGTTCAATCATTTGCGGACCAATACCATCGCCCCAATGAGAATGACAATGCAAATCGCCCCTAATATCTTTCAATCCGACCAATTTCGGCAATTTTCCTTTTATGGCCGCTTCTATTTCTCCGGAATTTTCGCGCATTTCCGGCGGAATATAATCCATCCCCAATTTTTCATAAATTTCTTTTTCGGTTTCGCCGGCGATTTTTTTCGAACCGCGTCCGCCAAAGACGGAAAATAAACCGTATTCGGAAAGCTTTAATTTTTTTTCAACCGCAATTTTCCGCAAAATAATATTGTGTTCTTTCGAACCGGTGAAATACTGCAAAGCCGACCCGAAACTTTCTTTTTTTAAAACGCGCAAATCAACGTCAAACCCTTCTTTTAATCTTATTGACGCTTTAGTTGTCCCCTTGCCCCAAATTTTTATAACGCCCGGCAAAGAAACAAAGCAATTTATGACTGCCTGCGGTTTTGATGAAATCGCCAGAATATCGGCATCGCCGATTGTTTCTTTCCTGCGACGCAAAGAGCCGGCTTCGGAAATCGCTTCCATTTCTTTCAAATTCGCCAATTCCGCCATAATAGCGCGGACTTTCGGCAATATCTCGCCCAATAAAAATCTGCCCGTATTTCTCTTTAAAAATTCTATCCCCTCCAGAATATTTTTTTCTGTTTTTTCGCCAAATCCAAAAAGCGAAGCAATTTTATGTTTTTTCGCCGCATTCTCTAATTCTTTTAAATTCTTAATGCCTAATACTTTATACAAAATACTAATCTTTTTCGGTCCCAAACCTTCCACTCCGGACAATTCATCAAGATTAATCGGCATTTTCTTTTTTAATTGTTCGTATTCTTTGATTTTTCCGGTTTTTAAATATTCAACAATATGCGCCACCATACTTTTACCGATGCCTGGAATTTTTTCCAATAATCCAACCCCGCCTTTTTTATAAATTTCTCCGATGCTTTCGCTTAATGTTTC
>JBBTVF010000015.1:0-13808 GCA_038063335.1 Patescibacteria group bacterium | reverse complement strand
ACGTTCTCGAGTCCTGTACTCACAATAAACGCGCCGAGCAGGTTATTATTCTAAATGGTTAAAGTCCATTCTTCCGATTTCGTCATCGGAATGTAGCCAAATTGCAGTCGTTAATCGTGAGATTGGCGGCGGAGGGCAAAGAGACAAAAGACAGCCTAAACAAAAAAGAGTTAATCGATCCATCATTGGGCGGTGAGGATGGAGAAGATTATTTAAAAAAGCTCGTTTAGGATGTTCGGAATAGAATATTAACTAACCTCGGGAGATCTGACGTTGTTATCATATTTTAAAATATGATATAATGAAACTTACGCAGCGTCAGAAGTCAGCTGAATCATAGTAGTCCAATATAACATTGGATGAAGGATTCTCTCTAGTCCAAAATGATTAATCCTGATTACATTGTCGGTTTAATTGACGGAGAAGGCAGTTTTACTGTTTATATCCGCAATTTGGAAGAAAATAAAATTGTCAAAAGACGCGTAAAAGCGGAACCAAGATTTTATATTAAACTTATAGAGAATGATAAAAGTATTCTCTATGAATTGAAGAAATATTTTGGCTGCGGCAATGTTTATTTTCAAAAAGATAACCGATTTAATCATCAAAATTGCTATCGTTATGAAATAACGAAGCGAGAAGATTTGAAAAATGTAATTATTCCGTTTTTCAAGAAACATAAATTAAAATTAAAATCAAAAGTGAGAGATTTTAAAATATTTTGTGAATTAATGAGGCGGATAAAAAATAATGAACATTTGACAAATAAGGGATTGATGAAAATGTACCGGATAAAACAAAAAATGCATTAGAGCTCGCGTAGTGCGGGAAATCCGCTCGCTACGTGGGAACGCCAATGTTAAGTTTTTAACAAGCAATCGCCCGTCAAGTCAAGGAAGCCGGGAGTAGGCAAAGTTTCGCTTCGGCGGAATCAGTCTAAATTCGGTGACATGGACTAAGTCGTAACAAGGCACGCGTAGCGGAAGCTGCGCGTGGAACAATTAAACTAGAAAAAAGTTGTCGATTTTATAAGGCGTTAGCCGAGGAGCCTAAAGTTTCGGCCTTGGGATAACTAAAAAAGTTCTGAACTCTCATTTGTAAAAGATGCGCTATTGCGCATTTTTTATTTTATCTGGTATAATAATTTTCATGGCAGATGCAATAAAAAAAATTCTTTTAATTGAAGACGACCCTTTTTTATCTTCTTTGCTTAAAACCAAGCTTCAAAAGCAAGGGTTTGAGATTATTTGGGCCGCGGATGGAGAAATAGCCATGGAAATTTTAAAGAAAACCGATATTGATTTGATTTTACTTGATATTATTTTGCCGAAAAAAACCGGTTTTGAGGTGTTGGAAGAAATGCGCATGGACCCTCAGCTTCAATCCAGAAAAACGCCGGTAATGATTATTTCTAATCTTGGTCAGGAAGAAGATATTGAACGAGGAAAAAATTTGGGAGTAATAGAATATTTCATCAAAGCGAAAGTATCAATTGACGATTTGGCGCAAAAAGTTAAAGATTTTTTTAAGCAATAAGCTTAGCGGTTTTCCACAAGTAAAAATTAGAAAATTAAGATATAATAAAAGAATAAATGGTCGAGATATAAAAAGATTAAAAGATTGCTAATTAAAAGATTAATTTTTTAATTTTGCAATACTTTGATATTTCAATGAAAAAAAATAAAGGTTTTACATTATTAGAGCTTTTAATTGTTATCGGCATTTTGGCGATTTTGGCGACAATTGTGGCCTTGGTTTTAAATCCGGCTGAATTATTAAAGCAGGCGCGAGACAGCCAGAGATTATCCGACCTTAGAACAATCAACAGCGCCATTGGTTTATGGGTTGCGAGCGCGAGCAGCACGACGATGGCTCAGCTTGCTAATGCGGGTTATTGTACTAAAGGAACAACAAGTTATGGACCTATTGCTACTTGCACTGAAAACGCAACAACAACAATTGCCGGTTTAGGTTGGATAAATATAAATTTTACCGATATTCCTGGCGGTTCGCCGCTTTCAAGATTACCGCTTGATCCGGTGAACAGCGCAACGTATTATTATCAGTATAATAATGCTAGCACTACGCTTACTTTTGAATTAGACGCTAAAATGGAAAGTCAAAAATATGGAGTTGGTGGACCGGCTGATGTTTCCTCAAATACAAAAGATGGAGGGAATAATAACAACGTTTACGAAATCGGAACTGACCCCGGATTGGATTTAATTTAATTTTATGACCTTTCTTTCTTTGGGAATTTTGGTTTTTGCTTTTGGGGCGTCTTTATTAAAAGGACGCCCTTTTGGCATTAAAGTGCTGAAAGTGATTTTCATAATTGCGATAATCGCGGTTTTTTCTTTACTTATTTATTATTCTTATCAGCAATATGTCGCTTGGCAATCGGTTGAGCCGTCAAAATTCTTATTGCCGCCTTATCAGGCCATTGATTATTTCGTTAAATACGTCGGCGCCAGATTTTTTGCGCCTTATTTGATTTCTTTGATAGCCGCGATTTTATTTTTATTCGCGGCGAAACGGCTGAACAAAAAATACGAAGAGAGATTTTTTGAACCGGAAGAATTATGGTTCGGCGCCTTGGCGATTTTTCTTGTCGGTCACCCCGGTTGGCTGTTTTATTTTACGAGTTTGATTTTAATTTATTTCTTAATTCATATTTTCTCATTTCTTATTTCTCATTTCTCATCTTTTCGTATTTCTCTGTATTACTTATGGCTCCCATTGGCAATATTTGTTATACTAATAAATAAGTGGCTTGTTGAGTTGGAAGTGTGGAAACTGTTGAAAATATAGAATAAATTTTCAATTTTAAATTCTAAATTTTAAATAAATTTTAAATGACTAAATTAACGAATGATTATAACTTAGAAGAACGAACCGCTAAATTTGGTGAAATTGTTATAGATTTTTGTAAAAAAATTAACCAAAATTTAATAAATAAGCCAATTATAGTTCAATTAATTCGTTCCAGCACAAGCATAGGAGCAAATTATATGGAAGCGAATGGGGCAAGTTCTAGAAAAGATTTTAAAAATAAAATTTATATTTGTCAAAAAGAAACAAGGGAAACAAAACATTGGTTAAGGATGTTAAAAAGATGTAATCCAGAGCATAAAAATGAAATAGAAAAAATATGGGATGAAGCTCAAGAATTAACTTTAATTTTTGGGAAAATATTGTCGACTTTAAATAAAAATTTTTAACAATTTAAAATTAATTATTTAATCATTCAATTAAAATTTAAAATTGATAATTTAAATTTATTATGTCTATTTACGTCTACAAGGCTTTAACTAAAGAAGGGCGGGAAACGCAAGGAGAACTTCAGGCGCCTAATCGCCAGATTGCGATTGAATATCTTCAGCGCGATAATTTAACGCCGCTTTTCCTTGAAGAAAAAGGGAAATTTGAAAAACGCAAGGCGTCAATTTTTAATTTTACTTTTGGCAATAGAGTTTCGGCGCTTGATAGGATGTTTTTGACGAGGCATTTGTCGGCAATTTTGAAATCCGGAATCAATTTGCGCGAGGCTTTGGAAATTCTTGAAGACGACGTGCAAAAGCCGATAATGAAAAAAATAATCAAAGACGCGATAATTAATTTGGAACGGGGTCAGCCGCTCTCCGCCACTTTTCAGGCTTATGAAAAACATTTTTCATCGGTTTTTATCGGACTTGTGAAAGCCGGCGAGGTGTCCGGCAATCTTGAAGATACTTTAGAAAATCTCGGCATGCAACTTCAGCGCGATTACGACCTTAAAAAAAGAGTTCAGTCGGCGATGATTTATCCTCTTATTCTTTTGGGCGCAAGTTCTTTGATAGTGATTCTTTTGCTGACTTTCGTGATGCCGCGATTAATAAAAGCGCTCACTCAGGCGAAAGTTCAGCTACCCCTAATAACCCGTATTTTAATCTGGTTAAGCCAAATTTTATCAGCTAGCCCCATACTCACCATTATTGTTTTTTTAGGGTTGATTGTTTTTATGATTTCATTCGGCCGAAGCAAACAAGGAAAACAATTTTTTATTTCCGTGATGGAGCGCTTGCCCATAAGTAAGGACCTTATTAAAAGACTTGCTTTGTCCAGATTTGCGATAACTTTACGCAATCTTTTAAACAGCGGCGTTTCGGCTGTTGAAGCTTTAAATATCACCGCTAAAACAATCGGCAATAATAAATATGAACAAGCATTGCTTGACATTGAAGCGGAACTTAGAAAGGGCGCGCCGCTTCATAATGTTTTTAAAAAAAGGAGTGAACTTTTTCCGCAGTTGGTGACAAGCGTTATCGCGGTTGGCGAACGCACAGGCACCTTAGAACGTTCCTTACTTTTGATTTCCAATTATTATAATGAAGAGGTAGATAGAGTTTTAAAAAATCTTGTTTCGCTTCTGGAACCGATTCTTTTAATTATAATGGGCGCCGTCGTTGCCGCTATCGCGCTTTCAATACTATTGCCGATTTATCAATTAGTAAGCAGCTTCCGATAATTTCTAATTGTAAATTGTAAATTGAGAAATTCAATGAAAATTGTAAATTGTAAATTGAAAATTAATAATAAAGCCTTCACTCTTCTTGAAATAATTTTAACAATGGGGATTCTTGCAATTTTGGCAACTGCCGGTTTTGGTTTGTATTACGGTTTTCAGACGAATATTAAGGTTGACGAAGTGGCCGGCAATATCGCCGCTGTTTTGCGGTATGCGCGGGCGAATTCAATATCCGGAGAACAGGGAGCGCAATGGGGAGTGAGATTTATTTATCCGGAAACAGGCGAAAGTTATTATGATTTGTTTTGGGGAGCGAGTTATATCGTTGCCACAACCACCGAGCGGAATTATTTGCCGACAGGCGTTATTTTTACGAGTCCCGCGGCAAGTTCAACCTTAGACGCGATTTTCAGCAGGCGTTCCGGCAATTTGGCGAACAGTTCGTCAACTATAACAATAACCGTGAAAAATGAAGCAGGAGATATTGTGAAAAACGTGGCAATTAAACCAAATGGACTAATACAATGACAATGAAAGGACAGATTTTAACGGAACTAATAATCGCTATTGCTATTACAGCAATTTTGGCGGCAATCGGAGCGCAGTTGATTGGCGTCAGTTTTTATTCCGCCGGCACTTCGGAAGACAGGCAAGCCGCCAGCCGGTTAGGGGAAGAAGTTTTTGAGGCGCTAAGGGCAATTACGCAAGGGAACACGACATTCACACAAGGCTGGAATCGGCTTTATTTGCCTCCGGACGGAACCGGCAACGCATCAAGTTCAAAAGGCGCGGCAAATTTTTATAAAGTTTTAATTTTGGAAAATACTTGGCAAATCGCCAGTGGCACGGAAAATATTGTTTTGGACGGTAATGAATATACCCGGTCTTTTACTATTGGGAATGTTTCCCGCGACGCCGCTTCGGGGAATATTCAGTCCACTTATGTTTTTGCCAATGACGATCCGGCAACGCAGAAAGTTACGGTGAAAATTTCCAAAACCAACGGCTTGGAATTTACTTTTGAAAAATATTTTACGCGATATCTGAACGAATCAACGCCACAGACAACATGGAACTCTTCGGGTTGCGGTCCATATGGCGCCACTTCCAGTCAGACGAATTATTGTTTTGCGCAAGATATTGACACAAACGCTAATTGCGTCGTCGATTCAACATGTTTTCGCCTTCGTCAGTTATAATTTTTTTAAATAGGTAAGTGATTAGCAATTTGGTCGAATAATGATATGATATAATATATTGGTGTCAAATTACCGCACGTGCGGTAATTTGACACCAAATTGAAGAAGATATAAAATGTAAAATAAATAAATAACAAAATGAATAATATTAAAAATAAACGCGAAAATAAATTTAAAACAGCCTTATATAATAAACAAGACTTATTTGTTAATCATTTAAAACAAGAATGGGGGGAAGCGGAAGAAGCGTTTGAAAAACAAAAAAAGAAAGAAAGGTTAATTAAACTGGCTAAAAATACGGGGATAGCTTCCGGCAAAATATTACTGACATTATTGGCGTTGGGGGGCGTTTTAACCGTTGCCGCTGTCGCTCCTAATATTTTTGCCGCGTGCGGACATTTTATAAAACAATCAAAACAACATCGCCGATATTTTAAAAAAGAACAATTTAATAAGGATAAAAAATATCTAAAAAGGCATAATTTAATTAAAATTAAAAAAATTGACGAAAATACTTTTAAATTATATTTAACCGAAAAAGGTAAAAATAAATCAATAGAAGAAGCGTTTAAAAATTTTATAATTCAAAAACCACAAAAAGACGGCTATTGGCGGGTAGTGATGTTTGATATTCCGCGCAAATATAATTGGGCGCGCGACGCCTTTCGTCAAAAATTGAGAACAATGGGATTTCATCAATTGCAGGAAAGCGTATTTATCCTGCCGTATCCCTGTGAAAAAGAGGTGATACTGCTTGCCGAGATATTAAACATCGTTGACTTTATTCACTTAATAAAAACTAAAGATTTTTCAGATAATAAAGAATTAAGGGATATATTCGATTGATTCAGCGGTGTTTTTATTTTATGGCGGCATTAAATTATTATATAGTGTCAAATTACCGCACGTGCGGTAATTTGACACTATGAGAGTTGTTTACAGACATAACTAATTTATAAGATATATTTTAAATATAAAAGTTATCCACAGATTTAAATATGAATTTTGACGTTAAAATGTGATATAATAAAAAAATAATTAAAAATGAGGAAAATTTTAAAATCTAGTAAAAAATTTTTTAAATTCAGCGTAATATTCTTTTTTATTGCGGTTTTTGCGTTTTCTAATTTCACGTCATATATTTTAAATAAGCTTGGAGAAGAAAAAATGGCGCGAAATTTTGAAATTAAGATTGCGCATGCGGCAGTGGCAGACGACGCGGCGAGCGAAAGCCACACGGGTATCACCGGTTCTACCAATCAGGCGTCATTTACTTGGACACATACGCCGGCAGGGACTTCGCGCGGCGTTCTTGTTTTTGTTTATACAATCTCCGCTACAAAAAAAGTTACGAGCGTTACTTACGGTGGAGTGGTAATGACGGAAATTACCGGCGGCGTGGCGATTGATACCGCGAATGAGCCCGGTCGAGTTGACACATTTTTTCTTGGAGCAAGCGTTCCAATCGGAGCACAGTCAATTATTGTAAACAGGACAAATGATGCAACGGTTATGTATGCTTCCGCTGTCACACAGACGGCGGGCACGGACACAGAAGTTTATACTCCGGGCATTGTTCTTCTTCAAGAAAATGGAGTATATGCCGAACAATTAGTTGATGATGGTTTGCCCGGAACGAATAGCCAGAGATACGCCGCCGGCTATTCTGGCGGCGCTGATATTCTCGCCGCCGGGGCGGCTAGCACCGTTATCAATAGCATAGATTTTGGCGTATATACGATTACGACAGCTAAGGAAACGGTGGTCGGACAAGGTTCTCGTAGCGTCGGCTTTGCCGACGCTACGGCTGATGACCGGGCGGCGGTTCATTTGGCAATTCGGGAAATTCCGCCTCCTATCACTTTAACAATAGGCCAAACCGCCGGAACAAAAGTTACTACCAAAAACAGCGGGGCGGTTGACCAATACAGTCATGACATCGCTTGTACCGGTGCGGCTTCTTGCGCGGCATTCACATTGGCGGCTGGCGGCGGAGCGGTAAATGTGACATCAATTAAAGTTACCGAGAGCGGAACGGTAACGGCCAATACAGAACTAAGCGATGTTAATTTATATTATGATACTGATGGCAACTGGTCTGACGCCGCCGCTGAAACATTATTTGGCACAGCCGCCACTCTTGCCGCTGACCAGACAGCGATAATAAATGGAGCCCTTACTGTGTTTGCGAGTCAAACGGCATATATTTACGTTCGTTATGATTTGGCGAACGGCGCTGTTTATCCCATCGGCGGAGCGACAGTGAATTGGCAGATTGCCGCGGCCAGCGATGTGGTTTCTGACGGAACAGAATCAGGAAGCGGGACTTTGGCTGGGACGCAGACAGTTTTGCCCAACGTCACCTCCATCACCTCCTATCCTGACGCCACTCAATTGGGAGGTAAAGTCAGTCAGACAGTTTCTCTTGCTGGAGCAGGATTTGGCACGACTTGTAATGTTGCCGGAGGAAACAAAGTTTCTATTGGGGCCTACGATCTTTCCTGTACGAGCGCCACGTTTACCAACACTACTATCAGCATACCTATTGATTCCGGTATCAATGTTTATGGCGGCACTGGCGCTAATGGTTTGTTAGTTACTATCGGCTCAACTGCCGATGACGCTCGTCAGGAATATCATGTTTTGCCTTCAATCAATCAAGTTAATACTCCCTCTATCTCAAACGCCGCCCGCATCGCTGAAAACATCACGTTCACCAACTCCACTGCCAGCGCGGCTAAATTTGGCGCCACCAAAGGCACAGTAACATTTAGCGGCGGATTTGGCAGTGTTTCCGTTCCCAGCGGAGACATCACTTGGGCGGACACTTCCATTACCGTCGTGGTGCCGACCGCGATCGCTGATAATGTTTATCTTGGAGACATCACCATCACTCGAGCGGCTGATGCTAATTCCAAAACAGCTACCGCTTACGGCGGGAATGCGTTTAGAATTCTACCGAGAATTATTTCAACCACTCCTGTTAATCTCAAAGGCGGCAGGGGGGGAACTATTGCAATCGCGGGCGACCATTTGTGCCAATCCGGCGCGGCTTCTTGTCCCACAGTGTTTGATGTCAATAATAAGGTAAGTTTTATTGGCGGCGATGTTACTTCAGGGGCTTCCACTTGGACTAATACTTCCATTCCTTCTATTGTTATCCCTGCAACGGCGACGGACGGCAACTTAAATATTACATCACGAGATACCGGAGGCGCCATAAATTACGTTTCCAATAATTTAACTTATGATATTAAATTCGCGCCGATTACGCCGACTGGCAGTTCCGGAGGCGGAAGTAATAATCCGACGCTTTCGGGTTCGGCATTTTCCGATTCAAGTGATTCTCCGGCTGACAGCCATTCAAAAACCCAGTGGCAATTAGCGCATAATACCGACGCTGACTGGGCTACACCGGAATGGAGTAGGATAACCGCTACTGGTTTGATAAGCGCGGTGGTGGACACTTCAGACAGCGGCGCTTTTGCCAATGGCGACGTGGGGCAAACCGCGCTTGATTGCGGCACCACTTATAAAGGAAGAACGCGCTATATGGATAACGGCAACGGAGGCGCGGATACGCAAACTTGGGAATGGTCTTCATATTCGGCGAATTACACTTTTTCAACCGCTTCTTGCAATGCCGCGCCTTCTATTTCTATTTCACAGCCGCCAGCTGGCAATATTAATGTCAATCAAGGCGATTCATATAATATTACATACACATTAAGCGATTCTGATGATATTGTGGTCGCTAATTTTTATTATGATACAAATAATTCAGGACTTGACGGCGCATCAATTACTGGATGCCAAAGCCAAGCAGAAGGTACGAATGTAATTTGCGCTTGGAATACCACCGGCTATCCATTGGGGACATATTATGTTTATGGCACAAGCACTGACGGCATTAATCCGCAAGTAAACGCTTATTCCGCCGGCACTATTACAATACAAGCTCCGCCGCAAGTTACGGCAAGTTCAGTTGGAACGCAAAGCGTTAATTTGGATTCCGGCGCAGGCAATCAATATATTGGCGCGGCGTTTACTTTTCAACAAAACAACGGCACAGCGGACACAATTACGGCTCTGACAATTTCTGAAACCGGAAGTGTTAACGCCAACGCGAATTTGAGCGTTAATGCCGGCATTAGATATGAAAGCGCCGTCGCCTCTTGCGTTTATAACGGAACGGAAACATTAGTAAGCGATACTTTTGATATTACTACGGACAAAATGACGCTCACGGGATTAACCATACCGGTAACAGTCGGTTCTAATTACACTTGCGTTTATGTTGTGTTTGATATTGCGTCTTCAACTGTCGGAGGCCAGACCATTGATTTGGAAATTACTTCTTCGGCTGATTTTATTTTGTCCGGCGGCACAACTAAGGCCGGGACTTATCCGGTTCAGATTACCGGTTCTACAGCCGTGCGTCCCAATGTTACTTCAATTTCTTATCCTCAATCTACAGATGGCGGAAGAAACGGAAACACTTTCACAATCAACGGCGCCGGTTTTGGAACTTCTTGCGCTTCAATTTCCGCTCAAATACAAACAACCGCTTTAACTTGCGTAAGCGCTAACAATACGGTTGCCACCACTACCATTCCTTCAGGCCAGACAACAACTTACGGCGGCACAGGCGCGAGCGGTTTATTAATGACAGTTGGCGGCACAGCTGACGACACCAGACAAACTTTTTATATTTATCCTTTTATCAATAATATCGCTTCTATTGTTTCCAATGCTGACCGCGAAGGAAACGATATTATTCTTACCAATTCCACTGCCAATAATGCCAGATTCGGCGCCAGTCAAGGAACGGGCGGAGTAACATTTACCGGCGGATTCGGTTCTGTTTCCGCTACAATTGTTTCTTGGTCAGATATTTCGGTAACGGTTACCGTTCCGACAGGCATTGCCGACAATGTTTATCTCGGCGATATTACTTTAACTAGAGATTCCGTCACTGGCTCAAAAGCCGATAGCGCTTATGATTCCAATGGGTTCAGAATTCTGCCGAGAATAATCAGCACTAATCCGACAAGCCCAATTAAAGGAGAAAACGTTGAAATTATCGGCAACCATTTATGTCAAGCCGGAGCCGCGAGCTGTCCCGGCGTCGGTTCGCGCAGCACAACGGTTAATAATGTTAAATTTTATAATAATGTTCAGGTTGCGGATGGCGATGTGACGGCGTGGGTAAATGGCGATAGCGGCACGAATGGCGTTGCGGTTATTGTTCCAATAACGGCGCAATCTTCGGGAAATTTAATTCTAAGGTCAAACGATTACGATTCTAATAATTTAAATATTACATTGGCTTCCACCGTTCCCAATGACCCTGATGTTGGTCCGGGAACAAATAAAGGACAATTTAAATCAGACGGGACTACGGCAATTTCTATTAACGGCGGAACTAATGAAACTTCACTTGTTTTTATGGCTTCATCGTCAGCGCAAGTCAGCGTCAATCTTCAATTACAAGTTGAGGTTGATCCGATAGGCGTTCCGTTTACTGAAGATAATATTATTACCGGCAGCGCTGTTTCTTATAGCGGCACGCCGGTAACCGCCAGCACCACTGTTAGCGGTTTATCAACGAGTACGCCTCAATATCACTGGCGCGCCAGATTAAAAAATGTCGGGACAAATGAATTTTCCAATTGGGTGGCGTTTGGAGGCAATCCTTCCGGCAATGGTTCAACCGATGGTTCGCCTGCGGCTACTGATTTTTATATTGATAGTTCAGTGGCTATTATAAATGTTTGTGAAGTTAGTCCAACTGCGACAACCTGTGATAGTTCCATACCGTCGGATATTCAGGCGCAGATTCGTTGGGAAACATCAGGCGGTGAAAACGCGACAAAGTGGGTCAGATATTCAAATGCCGGCGGCACCTGTCCGTCTGGAAGCACCGCGGCAGATGTTTTTAATGCTCTTCCGAATACGGAACCAACTTCGGAATCATCATTAACTTCTTCACCTCTTTCAGTTGTATTGAATGGATTAACGGCAAGCAGCATATACAAATATAAGATTAAATCAACAGATGCATTTGGTAATATTGCTTATTATCCGTCCGATACGACTTGTGAAGAGCTTCAAACAACAACAGCTAAAAATCGCTTAATGAAAACGCTAGAGTTTTATATTGAGCAATCTGCGACTACGGGCAATACTTTTACGAAAACGTTTGATGTTTTTATTTCAGAATCAAAAGCAGATGGTTCTAATATATTTATTCAAAGCGCTTTTGTGGAGGCATTCGGAATTTCAAAAGTTGATTCAGGCGATATTACTGTTGGCATTTATTTTCAATCCGGACTTACTCCTACGGGAACGGTAAATTATACCGTAAGTCCTGGTGGCACAACGCCGATTTATTGGACTTTAAATAGAAATGCGACTAATCTTGATTGGGACCGGCCGGGCGATAATAGCCATTCAAATCAAATTTCTATAACAGTAAGCGGAATTAATCCAATAACTTCGCTTTTAGGCGCGAAAATTTATGTAACATACTATTATGAACCGCAAATTTAATGTATAATTAAAAGGTCAAAAATAAAAAAATATTATGAACAAAAAATCAATTATTATTTTAACAGTTTTTATTTTAATCGTTGTCGGAGCGGCTGTCCTTTATTTTGTTTTTCCTGAATTTAGTTCTAAAATATCGCGGGTCGTTGATTTAAGACCGGATAAGCCGAAAGTGGTTGAAGAAAAATTGGTTATACCGGATACGCAAAAAATAACCGGCGGGGAAGGACGATTTGTGAGCGAAGGACTGGTAGCTGTTCCTTTAGTTCCAAAAACCGAAAGCGAAAAGATTATGGTGTCAAAAGCGGTTTTAACTATTAAGGGCAGTTATGATCTATCCCTTTCAGAAGCTCAAAAATGGTCGTCGGATGCCAAATTAGTTTTTATTAAATCTCTCGGCGCGGTGACGCTTGAGGGAAAATCCAGTCAGTGGCAGTTGGTGTTTTCTTCAAAAACAAAACTCAAGAAAGGATACGAGATTATCATTCAAGCCGACCAGATTGTCTCCCAAAAGGAAATTGATTCAACGGCGGTCGGCGCGGATATACCGAAGACTTGGAAAGATTTAGGAGAAGTAATAAAAGAGTTGCAATCACATCCGCTCTATCAAGACGCAACAGTTTCAGCAGTCAGCTTTTATTTAAACCCTGATAATAAAAAATGGTATTATGCGCTCTCAACATCGAAAGGCGTTAGTTCAATAGTCATAGAGTAAAAAAATCTTTATGAAAAAATTATTTTTTGGTTTAAGTTTAGCGGTTTTTATGTTGGTGAATTATTTTGCCGGCGCTTCTTTAAGCGTTGAAGAAACAAAACAAAACAGCAAGACGATTAAACTTTTTATTTTTCAAAGTCCGGCTGTTTTGACAACCGGTAATTCCACCACAACGCAATTCAGCGTTTTTGTCGGCGAAAAAGACCCGATTATAAAAGACGCTTATATTGAAGTTCGCGGCATAGCGTCTTCGGGAAGCGCTAGAAACGTGATAATTGATGTTAACCAGAGTAATTCTTTTCCAACCAGTCGCCAACAATCTTTTGTTTTGGGCGATAACGCAACGGGTCCGAATTATTTTCGTTTATTATATTCTGGTTCGGCGACCGCCAGCACGACGCAATATTTTGCCGGCATTATCACTAACCCCGGCAATTATAATTTTTATTTAAAAACCGGCGCTTTAAACACCAATATTTCGGCTATTCAGGCGCGGCTTGTGCTTACTTACGTTTTTACTCCGCCCAGCGCCGGCACAGGTCTTTTTCCGGCGGTTGGTTATTTAGAATCTCCGGTTTTTGACACTGGCGCCGCGAATGGCGTTACTTATAATTGGATAATGTGGAAAGGCAGCAAACCGATTGGCACAAAAGTGAAATTTCAAATTGCGACATCGGAAAATTCCGCCGGTCCGTGGAATTATATAGGAAGCGCGAACTGCGACACAGGATATTACGAGCCGGATAATAATGTCCAGCAAGAAATAAAATGTTATGTTAATCATAATAATAAAAGATATTTTAGATATAAAATTACTTTATGTTCAATTGATAGTTGT
>JBBTVF010000014.1:0-2564 GCA_038063335.1 Patescibacteria group bacterium | reverse complement strand
AGTAGTGTCGATATTTTGATACCAAAACATACAAAGGTTTTTCATTTTTTCTAACGTTTGTGCGATCTGCTTCTAGAATTTTTTCTCTAGCAACCCACAAAGCTTCCATGTTTGCTGTTGTTCCCCCTGTTGTAATATTACCTCCACTCACATTTGTATCGTATCCAAAAATTTCTGACAACCACCTGATAGAGTCTGTTTCCATTTCTGCTTCTGCTGGAGAAACACCCTTATAAATTCTATTTGTGTTCATATATGCACCAATTAAATTGGAAAGTATTCCGATTTTGCTTCCTTGTGGATGAATTTGACCAACAAAGTAATTATCAAAGATACGAGTCGATGCTTCTCTTTTCAAAACCTCTCCTAACTGTTGTTCGAGTCTAGTATCCGCATTTTGAGGATTTGTTAGCCACTCACGCATATCTTCAGTCATTTTGCTTATATCTCCTTGGGTTGCATAGATCTGAGCCATGGCGATAACTGCATCTGATCCCAATTTAGCTAAGTCCTCTGCACTTTTTGGATTTGCAGGATCTACAAAAAATCTTTTTACTATTTCGAAATCTATATTTGTTATTTCTCTTTCTTGTAACATATTGTTTAGTTATAAAAAAAGCGCCCTATGAGGCGCTTATGCGTTAACCTTGGACAGGTAATAATAGTAATACTGTATTTTCATTCCAATGTTTTGAATGATAAATCTAGGAATTGAATTTGTCAAGTATTGGGGAAAATCATAAAGCCTATTTAGCTAAATTACGAAGTAGAGAAATTGGAATACTTATACGATTTTTTGGAAAGACTACCTGCATTTCATCTGGGTTTGAAGACATGATGTGTATATCAAATCCTTTAAGAGGCTTTACAAAACCATCAAAAGACTCAAATAACTTTGTTTTTATTTCTTCATCAATTGAATTTTTCTTTTCTGAATAGACCAGAATATGTCCAAGAAATGCCATAATAGGTGGAACATGCGAAATTGCAATTATTTGGGAATCATGTATAGATTTTTTACTTGTTAGTTGATCTAAAGTAAATTTTGCGAGTTTCCCAGCCAACAACCTGTTTGCATTTTCTACTAATAACCATTTTCCGCCTGAAAGTCCAAGTTCTTCAATTTTTTCGTCAGTGTAAGGGTGTTCTGATAGGATTGGAGAAATTTTTGGTTGAAGAATTCTTAGTTTTTTGCCAATTATTGTACCTGTATCAACTGATCTTTGAATATCGCTTGTATAGATTTCTACATTAGAGTTGGAATTAATTCTAATATCAAGCTCGCTAGCTTTTATAATTCCTTCCTTACTTAAGTTTCCATCGGGACCTTTTGAGGAATGTCTGAGAAAAGTTATTGTAAGATTTCCATTTTCAATTCTTTCTTTTTTGTCTTTCATTTCCTTACCCATATTTTTCAACATACCTCTTTGCTTCTTTAAGGGCAATTTTAACAGCTTCCTCGGGTGTATTTGCTCCAAAAGTTTTTCTTCTTTTTCTACCATCGATAAAGGTATCTGCTAATTTTTCTGACCAACCACCAGTACCTTTCATTGCTACCATTGGAATATCTGCTTGGTATGCGATTGCAAGTTCTGTTAGGGTTCCTGATCCTCCTGATATGGTTATAATTGCATCACAAGATAAGACTAATGTTGTTTCCCTTCCTCCGCCACGAACAAGCCCTGAAGCTACTATAAAGTCCGTCATATCTTTCTCCCAAATGTTCTTACTTTTTTCGTAAGTTATACCTACAGCTAGACCACCTTTAGATTTTGCCCCCCTACAGGCTGCAGTTGAAAGTGAATCAGAATCTTTTTCTGCTCCAAAAACAGTAACTGCTCCCGCTTCGGCAATCAGTTCGCCTATTCGTTCTGCGATCTGTTCGACAGTCTTGGTATACTTCAAATCTGCCGCAGACCCCATTACTCCAATTTGTAACGTTCTCATTTTTTGTTTTCTATTGTATCTATTATCTCATAAATTTCTTCAAGTTCCATAATTTTATAATTTATAAATTTTTGTGGACCATCTTCTGGATTGATACCAACAGTTTTTATACCTAAATCAAATGCTGGTTTCAGGTCAACAAATATTTCGTTCCCAACCATTAGTATTTGATTTGGTTTAATTTTGTACTTATTCATTATTTTTCTAAATGGTTTACTCGAAGGTTTAGGTGGTTTCTTGTTTCTTTCCCATGTAAATATTTCATCAAATAATGTTAACGATAAACCAACTGCATTCAAAATTTTTTTTGTTTGCATAGTGGGCGAGTTTGTTAGTAAATAAATTTTAATATGCCTTTTTAATAAGCCATTGATAAATTTAAGTAAATCACTATCTTTTTTTACAAATCTGTCGACATCTATCTTGTTGATTTTGTCATACCAAATATTTCTAGATATACCCATTTTATCGTATAAGGTTATTGTAGAATCCTGGCACTCTTCGTGCTTCATTTTAAATGCCAATCTTTTTGCTTCATCAATGTCATTAATTTTGTATACTTTTGCAAAATCTTTTGCTCTTTCAAGGACATATTTCTCATATAAACCAGTGGATGG
>JBBTVF010000013.1:1687-3550 GCA_038063335.1 Patescibacteria group bacterium | reverse complement strand
GGAGAATTAAATTGGCGTTTTTCCGCCAATGGACGATTTTTAGCTTCGCCGGTAATTATTGAAGATAAAATTTATATTGGAGCAACTGATGGAAAACTCTACGAAATAAACATCCAAACCGGCAAAATGACTGATTTTTTTCAAGCAACCGAAAGAATCACCAATAAAATCGCCTACAACGCGAAAACTAAACGTTTCTTTTTGCCCACCTACGCCAATGAAATTTATTGTTTGGAGAAAATATAAAAATAAAAATTTATATTAAACTCTAAGATATTTTCTTATCGCGATAGTTGAAGAGATGACTCCCAAAACAACGCCGAAAAGAATTTGATAACTTAAAAGATTAAAAAAATTGGAAAGCAAGTAAGCCCAAAGATTCATTTCGGGAATCAAAATGTTTAAATAAGGAGAAGCGTAATAAATAATCGGCGATATAGCCATAAAACTTAAAATACCGGCCGCCAATCCGTAAATCACGCCCTCCACGGCGTAAGGTCCGCGAATAAAAGTATTAGA
Source organism: Patescibacteria group bacterium (assembly GCA_038063335.1). Classification (GTDB taxonomy): domain Bacteria; phylum Patescibacteriota; class Minisyncoccia; order UBA6257; family UBA9933; genus JAJYWO01. The sequence continues at coordinate 3,031 of JBBTVF010000013.1, read as the reverse complement.
AGCGCCCACCAACCGCATTATGCCGATTTCATCGCGATAAGAATAAATCGCCAGCCGAATGGTATTAAAAGTAATCAGCACCGCCACCGCCGCGAATAAAATCGTCAAAAAAATTCCGGCTTTTTTAACGGTGGAAACCATTTTTGTCAGGCGATTAATCACTAAAGAATTTTGCGCGTAAGAAATCTTGCTCACCGACTTCTTAAACGAATCGGCGCTTAAATAATTATTAATGGCGGCATAATCGCTGGAATTATAAGCTTTAATATTCAACGAAGCCAATAACGGATTATCTTTTAATTCGCCAAGCGCTTCGGAAATCGTCTGGTCTTTTTCATGCTCGGCGCTAAAAATCTCCAATGCTTTGTCTCTGGAAATATATTCAACTTTTTTAACTTCAGCCAAACTTTCAAGCGAATTTTTGATTTTTAAAATTTCGTCTTCCGGCGCTTCGGTTTTAAAATAAACACTGATGTCTATCTTATCCTGAAAAGATTCAATCGCCGTTCTTGTTGAAACATTAAAAAAAATCAACCCTTCAAAAACCATTAAAGTTAAAGCCATTATTGCGATAGTGGCGGCGGAAAGCCAGCCGCTTCGACGAAAACCGAGAATCCCGTATTTAATTATGCGCGATAGAGCAGTGAACATATTCTATGAAACATATTTTCCATTTTTTTCGTCTTTAATAATTTTTCCTTTTTCCAAACTTATTACCCGTTTCTTCAATTCATCAATAATTTCTTTATTATGCGTGGCTAAAATAACAACCGTGCCCAATTCATTTATTTTTAAAAGCAATTTAATGATTTCCGAAGTGTTAAACGGGTCAAGATTCCCCGTCGGTTCATCAGCGATTAAAACATCGGGGTGATTAATCATCGCTCTGGCAATCGCCACTCTTTGCTTTTCGCCGCCGGAAAGCTCACTTGGAAAATTATGCATTTTATCCGCCAATCCCACCATTCCCAAGGCTTGCGGCACAAACTCTTCAATTTCTATTTGAGGCCTGCTGGCCGCTTCCAAAGCGAATGCCACATTTTCATAAGCGGTTTTATTAGTTAGAAGCCGGAAGTCCTGAAAAATAACGCCGATATGCCTTCTTAGATGCGGAAGTTCGCTTGATTTTAATTTATTCACGTCATGTGAACTCACAATCACCTTTCCCTTAGTCGGCTTTTCTTCGCCAATTAATAATTTGATAACGGTTGACTTGCCGGCTCCCGACCTGCCCACTAATGAAACAAACTCACCCGGAATAATATCAAAACTTATGTCTTCCAAAGCGGTTGACATGTGACTGTTTACGCGATAAATTTTTGAAACGGATTGAAAATTAATCAT
>JBBTVF010000013.1:0-1587 GCA_038063335.1 Patescibacteria group bacterium | reverse complement strand
TCAATAAATAAATCCAAATCTCCGTCTAAAACTTTTTCCACTTGCGTCGTTTCAATGTCGGTTCTGTGGTCTTTGACAAGCTTATAAGGATTTAAAACATAAGAACGAATTTGACTTCCCCATTCCGGCTTAACTTTAACGCGCAAATCGGATAATTCCTTTAATTTATTTTCTTCCATTAGCTTGATTAATTTCGCTTTAAGTAATTTTATCGCCCGTTCGCGATTCTGGGATTGCGAACGTTCAACGCGCGAAGAGGCTGAAACGCCTGTCGGCAAATGAACCAAACGCACCGCGGTTTCAACTTTATTGACATTCTGTCCGCCCGGTCCGCCGGCGCGGGAAAGTTCAATTCTAATATCTTCTTCCGGAATTTTAAAATCAGCATAATCAACTTCCGGCAAATCCGGCAGAACTTCCACCAAGGCGAACGAAGTGTGTCTTTTCTGTTCCGGCGAAAAAGGAGAAATTCTCACTAAACGGTGAACGCCGATTTCTTTTTTTAAATAACCGTAAGCGTAATCGCCCTTAATTTCAACCGCGCCTCCCAGTCCTTCGTCAATGATTTTTACTTTCCAACCGCGCTTTTCCGCGAATTTTTTATACATTGAGTAAAGCATATTCGCCCAATCAGCGGCATCTTCTCCACCAGCTCCGGCAAAAATGGAAATAAGCGCAGATTGCTTGTCGTATTTTCCAGTAAACATCAATTCTGTTTCTAATTTTCTTATTTTTCTCTGAATCTCGTAAAAAATATTTTCATCAAATTGTTTTTCCAGTTGTAAAATTCCGCTTTCAATTTCTGAAAATTTTTTAATAAGCTCATTGAGTTCGCCAACTTCTTTTATTTTCAAATCCGCCACTTCGCGATTTTTCCAAAAATCCGGGTCGCTAAATTCATATTCAATTTCTTTGACGCGATTTTTTTTCGCCTCAATGTCAAAGCCGCCCGGCCATTAACCGGGCTTGTTGCTTAAGTTCGTTGAATTTTTGTTTTAAATCTTTCATCCCTCACCCTTCAAAAATTATTTGTAAATTTTTATAAATTTACAAGATAAATCTTGTGAAGATTAAATTTAGTTTATTTTATATATAACATAAAATATTTTATTCCCCAAACTCTTCATTATCTTTGAAGGGTGAGGGATTATTTAAATTTTAATTGTAAAATTGGCAAAAATCAAGCATAATAAATTTAATGAGATTTGAACACAATGAATCAAAAATTATTGAAAAGATTATGGCGGATAAAATGTATGAAAAAGCGCGTAATGTCTTGACACAAGACATTATTCGCCCTGAAGATTTTATTGATTTATACGGCACAAAAAATGTTGAAGAAGATATTAAATATGTTAAGAAAATGGAAGAAAAATTCAAGCAAGAAGATTCTCCGGAAAAACAAGAACTGAAAAAAATCGCCTCAGTGCTTGAAGCAATTATTTATGAACAGGCAGAAGTTAATGATTGGCTTGGTTCCGAAGCAACTACTATTAAATCATCGCGTTATGACGATATTAAAAATGGCGTTGACAGTATTGTAGAATTCTATAAAGAAGAGGATTTTTCATCGTCGCATATGGCGCT
>JBBTVF010000012.1:0-1283 GCA_038063335.1 Patescibacteria group bacterium | reverse complement strand
GCTGTTGATAGTCAGAATTGTGTAACACAGCCAACTTGTATTCCTGCGCTTCCAAATAGAGAAAAATTTCATTATAACAGTATAATCCCCCTTGAAGTTGGGCCAATATTATTGTCTACGACCATTTCAATGACGCAAAATAAAGTAGTAGAAGGGGGAGAGTCTATTTTGTCTGGAAAAACAACATCGAATACAGATGTCTTTATCTATCTTGCAAGAAATAAAGTAAATAATATATTATCATTTGTCCCAACTGTTAATGCATATAGTTTACCTGTAATTAATACTACTTCAAACGAGGTGGGGGAATTTGATATAAATATGCCTACATCTGATACAGCTAGTTATGAACTTCAGACGACCTATAAAGTTTTTGCTTCAACTAAATTTGGGGGGAATTTGTCAGCCAAAAGTAATACTTTACAATTTGTGGTTATTTCATCTATTAAGTCATTTTTTCAAAGACTATTAGATTTCTTGCTACAAAACAAAATAATGGTCTTTATAGTTAGTCAAGTTTTATTACTTATTATTTTGTTTTACAAAGCTCTAAAACCTGCTACAAAAAGGCACAAAAAACATACGGAAAAGGATTATTTAAAATTCTTAACCAGTTAGCCATTCGATAATTGAAGTTGCATTTTTTGATGCATCTTTCCTGAAATCGTCAAGATACAAAACAGTACTTTCTCCTTGGATGTATTTGTTAATTAATTCCAAATTTCCAAATTCTCGTTTAGAGTTGTTATCATCTAATTTATAACAAACTTGAAAGAATTTGAATTCTTTTTCAATTTTCACTACAAAATCAACTTCATATCCATTCTGATCTTGTCCAAAAAAAATATTTTCTTTACCATATCTTCTAATTAGTTCAATATAAACTAAATTTTCGAGCCTTTTTTCATCATTTTCTTCTTGTCCCGAGATAAAAATATTATCAACCACATAGTATTTAGCAGTTCTATCAAAAACACGGCTTAGCTTGTAATCAAATTTTGTCAACTTGTTAATGGCATATGATGTTTCCCAATAATGAATATAGTTATCGAGTGTCGTTGGCGTTATGTCTATCCCTTGATCTTTAAGCCTATTTATGATTTTACGAAGTGATAAAATAGAGGTTAAATTACCTGAGATAAATTGAAAAGCATTGTGTAAAACTTTGACTTTATCTATTTGATATCTTTTAACGATATCATCCAAAATTATTTTTTGAATTAAACCTTCCTTATATTTTGATGCCGATTCGCTATCTAATTCAAACTGTTCTGCTAGTCCAC
>JBBTVF010000011.1:0-1110 GCA_038063335.1 Patescibacteria group bacterium | reverse complement strand
AATGACGCGGCGGTTGCTTTGGCCGAGGAGGAAGGCAAAGAAAATTTCAGCGCTCTAATGAATCAAAAAGCCAAGGAACTCGGGATGAAAGATACTTATTATGAAGAATCAACAGGCCTTTCTTTTTTAAACCAATCCACGGCCGATGACCTCACAAAATTAGCGGCTTATATTTACAATAATCATCCGCAAATTCTTGAAATTAGCCGCCAGAAACAGGTTGAAATTACGGAATTAAAATCAAAAAAATCCCGCAAACTTTTGAATATCAACAGGCTCGCGGGGCAACCGGATTTCATCGGCGGCAAAACCGGCTATATTGACGAGTCCGGAAGGAATCTCGTCGCTTTCTTCAATAAGGATAATAAAATAATATTAACGGTTGTTTTGGGAGCCGAAAACGCTTTTGATGAAACGAAAAAAATGTTAAATTGTTATAAATAATGTACTTTACCCACGCTTTTTTAATAATAAAAATTTTAAGTTTATTTGTTTTGTCTTTTGTCATTGCTTTTGCCATGGCGCCGATTCTTATACATTTTTTATATAAATATAAAGCATGGAAAAAGAAGCCGCGCGAGAGAACATTTGGCAATGAAATGACACCGATATTCACTAAGCTTCACGGACAAAAAGAGATAAGTACTCCGCGAATGGGCGGCATTCTTATTTGGGGAACGGTTTTATTGGTGACGCTTGGCGTATTTGCGTTTTCTTTGCTTTTTCCGGAAACGCGGCTGGCGAAATTTAATTTTCTTTCGCGTTCGCAGACATGGCTGCCATTTTTCACTTTAATCGCGGCGTCAATTTTGGGATTAGCTGATGACATTATGGTGGTGCAAAGCAAAGGGGAATATGTCGGCGGCGGAATCCGTTTTAAAATTCGGCTAGCTCTGATTTCTCTAATTGCTTTGGTCGGCGCTTGGTGGTTTTATTTCAAGCTCGGCTGGACGAGCATTTATATTCCTTTTTACGGTAATCTGGAAATTGACGGCTTGTATATTTTGCTTTTTATCATTGTAATGTTGGCGACTTTTTCTAGCGGCGTGGTTGACGGTTTGGACGGTTTGTCCGCCGGAGTGCTTTCGCCGATTTTCGCGGCTTTGGGAG
>JBBTVF010000010.1:4775-10483 GCA_038063335.1 Patescibacteria group bacterium | reverse complement strand
AGAAAATAAAAAAGCCAAGAAAGGGCGCCGGCGATTCCGGAAAGAATAATAAAAATAACCGCTTTGCTGGTAAAAGCGCCGAGAAAAGAAAATTTGCCGAGCGAAAAAGAAACCGCCACGAGAAAAACCGCCATTACAATTGAACGAATAGTAGTAGCAAGCGTTGAATCCAATTCTTTCAGCCCGACTTTGCCGAATACGGCGACCAAAGCCGCGAAAACAGCCGATAATAAAGCATAAACAATCCAGTTCATAAATTTATTTTAACATATTTTTACTATCTCTAAAATCTTTTTTAGGCAAAACTCCTTCTCCTCGCCAACGATTTCCGCAATAGATAAATTATATCCATAAAAATCAAAAGAAATGATTCGGGAGAAAAGTGAACTCAACCTCCCCCGTCTACGACGGGGTCGGGATTCAAACACCGCTTTCCCCCGATTTCTTTGATTTTTATTCCTTAATTTATACCTATTACTCCAATATGTTGGCTGCGGAAAAGGAGTTTTGCCCTTAACTTATAACAAACTGTTGTCGATCGACAACAGTTTGTTATACTTTGGAATTACGAATATGCGTACTAAAAGTAGTGCCAGTCGCACTAGAAATGACCGTGTCAGTCGACAAATTATTAAATTCTCTAATGTAATTTTGTTCTAACATGTGTGGCTGTAAATTATGATTGCATTTATGATAAAGAATAAATAATAATTCACCTTCTATGGCCACTGCTAAAAGCGTTATCCCGCAAATCGAACATTTAATTTTATTATTCATAAATAATTTATTTTCCCGATTTTTTTATTGGCAAAGCCATAGTTAATTTTGTGCTACTAGTTGAATATCTGATAATAAATCTTTCAATTCTTTTATAATAGATTGCAAAAAAGGCTCTAAATTTGAACTTGCATCATAACCCATATAAATTTCTACTTGCTCCTTTTCAGGTGCAATTTTTACAATATTGATTCTTCTAACAAGATTAAAAATACTCTCGTGCGATATATATTCAGAAATCTCACCGTGAGAAAGAATAATTTGATTTACCCTATTTAGTAATACTAGATTTATTTTTGCCCGCTGAAAAGATGCTCTAAACGACATATTATTGATAATATTTTTGCCGCTTTTTTCTTTTAAAATTTTCTTTAATTTTTTTGAATCTATTGTGCCACCATCTCTTTTTTTTAAATATTCTTTTGCATCCTGTGCAATTCTCCATAGATCATACGCTTCTTTATTAAAGCCCATATCTAATGCAATTATGCGCAATTCTAATGTATTACGCACCAACATCATTGCTTCATAAGTATGCCCCTCAAGTACTAATCTAAATGCTGAATATAAAAATTTCAGAGCCCTATATTGTAATGCCAATGCCGTGCCTAATGTAGCAGAAATCTTTATGGGTGGTATATTTTTTACTATCTGATTATATATTTTTTCAAATTCAGTAATATGATCCCCGTACTTTTCAACGATTTTCTTTTTATTTTCATCAAAATAATTATTTGTTTTTTTAAAATCATCTAAAATATTTGACATAAAAATATATTACGATTAAATTTCTCCTAATTTTTGTTGACCAGAATCTCATAAAAAATAAAAAATAATAGCAACAATCATACTTGCAATAACTCCAAGAATTAAAATGCCCCACCATTTTTGATACCATTCCAATCTCTTTAATTGTTTTATGCCATCTTTGATTTTTCTTTCAACGCCACTTAAATCAGGTGAATAATTTACTGCCATAAATTTATTTTTTTTATTTTTTTGTTAACCAGTTAATTTTCATAAATTTTATAAAAAATTAACTAAGTTAAGATAATTTATATAATTACCAGAATTATGAAAAGCCTCTAAATTAATAAATCTATTTTTTAATAAACCTTTTTGATTTTCATCTTGTAATATTTTTAAAATTTTCTCAAAGATTATTTTATTTGTATATGTACTAGAAATCCACAATTCAAATATTTTTCCATTATACACCCAGTTTTTACTTTTTAGATTTTTAGATATTCTCTGTTTTACAAAAAATAATTCGCCCCTAATTTGCTGATTTATCGCATACAATCGAATCATTCCCACCGTCTCGCCATAATAATAAGAAGGAAATTCTAAACTATATTGCCGTTTAAAAGAAAGTGAATCTTGTTCTGTAATTTTATTACCAATACCCGTAATATTTTGTGCTAATTTTATCTTTCTATTTTCTCGCTCAAAAATCCATTTATCTATTTCACATCTAAAAACCGGAATATCAAAAAAATACCGTTCATGTTTATTCATATTTATTAATTTTTTACACACCAACCAATCCTTTCTCCATTAATTTCCATTTCTTCGCCGCATTCTTTACATAAAATATGTCCCACAAATTCTTCGAAATCTTCATTTTGCTTAGCCTTAAAATCAATATTTGAATAATTTGCCTCGTGACCATTTTTACAAATATACTTAGCCATTATAATTATTTATTTTCAATTAAATTTTCGACCTTTTGCTTGGCTTCTTCTAATAATTCTTTTGCTTTTTTACGCGCTTCGTGAGATTTTTGAACCAAGTCAGCGATTTTTTGCTGGGTTTTTTGAGGTAAAACTGGAATTAAAATATTTTTAATATCTTTATAGCTAATATTAATTTGCACGCCGCCAGTTCCTATTTGTTCCAATTGATATAAACCAATTACAGAATTCAATAAAAATACAAAATAATCTTTATCAATTTCTTTCGGTGTGATTCTCAAAATGCGTTGATTAATACTGCATTTAGAAATATTATCAGGAATTACAGCTGACATTCCAATCGTTCCAGACATAGATAAGACAATATCTCCGGTTTTTGCGGTATCTTTTGGAGATAATTGATAATCATTTTCTGACAAATAAGCCGTATCATTTAAATCCAAATACCCTCTTTTAATATTATTTATTCTAATTAATGGAATACCAATTTCTTGATAATTTTCGCTTTTAAAAGGAAATCCTGTCGAATAATTTTTTACAAAATATTCTAATTTATTTACTTTATAATTACTAATTTTTTTATTTAATTTATTATATTCCCCCTGAAAATATTCCGCATCAAAACGGTTGGCGTTTTTCACATCTGATAAATTCACGATAGAGAAAAATTTATTTTCACTCTCAAAATCTTTAAGTCCTAATTCTTCTAAAAGCAAATCTTCCGCTTCTTGATATAAAAGTTTAGAGTTTTCTAACTCATCTAAAAATGATTTATACACATCCCCAATGCTTTCCATTATTTTATTATCAAAAATTGGAACCTTAAACTGTTTAATGGTGCCTAAAAATATATTTGATTGCACACTACTAACTATTTGACGTTGAGTTTGTAATAATCCATATTTTGAATTCAAAAACGCTGTTAAATAATATGGTGAAAAATTACTTAAAAGTTTAATTTTAGCAATCGCTTGGTTTGCATTCGCAATTTTAAGAAAATTATGCGCAACAGCGGCATTCCCGATAGTTCCAGCCATTGTAAGTAAAACTTGCCCATTTTTAACTTGAGATTTTTTTAAAATTTCATTAACTTTTTCGCTTATATATTTAACATTATCCAAATTAATATACCCATTATGAATATCTCCAACATTTATATATGGAACACCTGATTTTTGCCACTCAATATAACTAGTAAGCGAATAAGCACCAAAACTTATAACTGATTCAGAAATTTCATCAATTACCTTTGTTTTTAATGAATCAAATCTTTTTTCTAAATTCAAATACTCCGGCTGATAATATTCCGCATCCAGCCGCAAATTTCCTTCTAATTCGCTTTTTAAAATGATTGAATGAATAGCCATGATATTTTTAAAATAATGTTTCTGCTGTTCCTTTGATTGCTAAAAAAGTGAATAAACTGTCAAAAGAATAATTAAAAATATAGCCGGTAAACCAAGATTATATTGAAAAATAAAATGTGAAGTCGCTAAAAAAATTAGTGATAAAATAACAACACCGAAAGTATAAATAATAAATTTCAACATGAATTCTCGAACAAAACCCGTCGCCCATCTGTAAGTTTCTAGTCGCTCTTTGGCTATCCATAACTGTTTATAAATATCACCACTAATCGCACGCTCATCTTTATCTCCTATGGCTCGCTTAATATTATTTAACAATTCTTCTGCCGAAATAGCTGATAACACACCACCAAGTATGGCAAGTAATGATTTTCCTTTATTAAGTTCTTCAATTAGACGTTCCTCATTAGTATGAATATTTTGAAGCTTAAATACTGCGACTACACCAAATAAGGCCACGAAAGCTAAAAGTGCCTGCACAATACTACTAAAAACCCAATACAAAGTTTCTTGCGGAATTTCAATTTTAAAATAAATAGAAAGCGCAATTAGGATAATAATTAATAAAGTTGCTAAAATAAAAAACTGCCTACGTCTTCCAGTTAAATAGTCGCCGATATATTGATAAGTTTTATAGACTATCTCTTCCATAAATTTTTATTTACTCAATATTAATCCGGCGCGCCTCTTCAAGTTGTGATTTTTGGATTATTGAGTAAATCGACATAAATTATTATTTAAATTTACCGTCAAGCATTTTTAGAACTTCGTTACAAGTAATTTCTCCGCCTGTCGCCATTGGCCAACCTAAGCTCGGATTTACTTTGCAAAAATCAAAAGCTTGTTGTTCATTTCTCTGTTGATCCTGTAAAATTGGGGAAACCTGTATCCTCGCTAAATAAATACTAAATAAGGTAAGGACAATAATAATTACGGTCAAAACAAAGTTTCTATTTTCAATTGATTTAATAAATCTCTGGCTTTGAATATTGTTAACAACTAACGCCCTTATTATTTCTCGATGGCGAACTAATGGATTTGGAACCGCCCTAGAGGATATCTCTTTGATAATGTTTTCTAGCTCTTTATCTGATGCATTAAAAACTTCGCCACTCCTAAAAAGATCATTTGATCCTCGCAGATTTTCTTGTTTTTTTATGTAGAGTAAGTTTTTAATTTTTTTATAAGGATTCATTTGTTAAAGTGTTAAAGTTATTTAATTTAGCCGATACGCCCCCTTAAGTTGTAATTTTTTAATTATTGAGTAAATGGCCATATTTTGTTTTCAAATAAGAACTGAATTAAAGCAAGTAAGATGCCAATACCAGCAACTAAAACGCCAAAAAGAGTTAATCTATTTAATGCTGCGGCTAATTTTGTAGATGACTCATCTGATTTTTTAATATTTCCATTTAATTGTTTAAAAGACTGATTTAGTTGATCGGCGGTATCTTGTAAACGTTCAATTTTATTTTGAAGATATCCTAATTGCGAAGATACCCCAGATCGTAAATTAGCAATAGAAATTACTAATTTATGAATTGCCTTATTTATACTCGTACCAATAGTCCCCCCATTTGAGTTGATTTCTTCCCAACCTTCTAATTCTGGAAAAATATTATTTGGCATAATAATTAAAAACTAAATTTTCGCTTTATATTTTGATTATTCCCGACTTTTAGTTATCAACATTTTTAATATTTGACTTATACCGACAACTCGCTATACTAACAATGTCTTTCGGTTTTTTATAAACTGTTAGGGTTATACATCCTAGAAAGAGCGTGTCCCAGGTGTGGGTGCCCGCTCTTTTTTATTAAAAATTAACCTTTTGCTCTTTAATAAATTTTAAAAATTCATCCGCGATTTC
>JBBTVF010000010.1:0-4675 GCA_038063335.1 Patescibacteria group bacterium | reverse complement strand
CCCGTGTGAGGTTTAAAAGTATTACCATGAAGCCCAACAACAGCCAGAATACGCGCTTTATCCATAATAAATCTGCGCACATACTCGGAATTTGTGTTATTAAACACGCCTTGAGGCAAAACTATAGCCATGCGACCGCCTGGTTTCAAAAAATTTAAATTCCTTTCAATAAATAAGATATCCCTTGAAACTTTATTCTGGTGCTTTGAAGTTTTTTCAAAATTTTTATCCCATTTAAAACCAAGATCGTATTTATTTAAAAGTACGCCCTTAATTTCCCCGGCAAATGGTGGGTTTGTTAAAACGATATCAAACTTAAAATCAGAAAACTTATCCTGATTTTTTCTGTTTTCTTCCGAATTTTTTAATGTTTGTAAAAAATTACGAAATTTTACTTTAGCGTCTTCGCTCCAAACTTCCGAATCTAGAGAATTGGCATATGTAACGTTTGTTTTTCCGTCTCCAGCAATAAGCATCATAGCTTTTCCTATTTTTACCGACCGCGGGTCAAAATCAATTCCAAATAAATGCTTTTCCGCATAATCTTTTTGTCTTGATTTATAATCATCGCCGAATTTTTCTTTACTAATTTCTTTATCCCAAACATATTGCATTGCGTGGAGCAAAAACCCGCAGCTTCCGGCGGCAGTATCAATAATAAAATCTTTAGACGTTAAATCCAGCATCTTTACGGCCATATCAATAACATGACGAGGCGTAAAATATTGTCCCTTTTCTCCCTTTGCGTCCAAATTGATAAGATATTCAAATGCGTCGTCAATAATCTGTAAATTAGACCCAAAAAAACGATATTTTTGCAAAAGAGAAACAGCCGAAACAATTACATTTTCCGGAATTTCTATTTCATCATTTGGCTTAAAAACATCGCGCCATTGATTTTTTGCGTCTTCAAAAAGCCTTTGGATATTATTTAAATTTTCTTTATTTGTCACTCCGGCTATCACTCTAAATCTTCTATTATCATTTCTTGGAGTTTCTAATTCGTCATACAATTTAGCATAAACAAGTTTAAAAATTTCATCAAATGAATCAACGCCGCTATTAGCTAAAACCACTTCTTGTAAATCAAAAATAAGCTGTTTTAAATTTTCAACCTCTATTAAATTATTATAAGTAAGTTTTTTTACGCGCACATCTTCAACAGTTTCGTTAAATTTCGGGATTTCCGGCAAATCTTCAAAAAGATTCGGGTCGGTTCTTAAAATATTATTTTGAATTTTTCCATCTGTAAGCACAAGAATCGGCACGCCAGTCGCATTAGCATAACTTTTTAATTGTCCAAGGCCATCCCTTACATCAGGTTTTTTAACCTCAACCATTAAATATGGCGTTTTTCCGTCTTCTCTATAAACAACAATATCTGCTCGCTTAGACCCGATATCCCTTCCAAATTGAACATCAACTTCAACATCTATTCTATCAAGCGGATATTTATAATAATTCACCAATTTATAAATCATCAATTGACGGACAATTTCTTCCGGTTTAACTACGACATTTTTATTTCTTTTTAAGCATTTAAGATAAAATTTCCCGTCTTTTTCAAATAAATCAAGAATCTGTTCCGGTTTTATATTTTCAAACACTGTAAGCCCGTATTGCATTTCCGGATTTTTAAATATTTTTCCTAAAATTCCGCTAGTTAATTTTTGATTAGTCATATTTTTATTTCACCTTGCTTAAATTTAATATCACTTTGCCATCAAATTTTACTTCCCCGGGAATAATCGGCATATTTTCGTAGGCTGGGTTTTCCGGTTTCAAATATCTTTTCCCGCCATCCGCAATAAATCGTTTTACCGTTGTTCCGTTTTCATTGCGCGCCACGACAATATCGCCACTTATATACTCTTTTGATTTTTTAACCAAAAGCATATCGCCGTCGTCTATATTTGCATTTACCATTGAATCCCCGCTTATCTGTATCACAAAAACATCGTCCGACTGTTTTATTTTTTCATTTGGAATTTCTGACGGAAGTTCCATCCACTTAAAATTTACATCTGTAAAAGATTCTATATACGACCCAGCGGCGGCAAATCCAACAATCGGCGCCAAATTTTTTTTCTCTAAAATTTTTAATCCTAACGGAGTTATTTTTATTCCCCTAGCCTGTCCCTCTTCTCTTTGAATGTAACCTTTTTCTTCAAGTGAATTAAGATAATTAAGTACGGCTTGATTAGACGCCAAATTTAAAGATTCTCTAAGATCAGCAAGAGAAGGCGGAAACCCTTCTGTAATAATATTATTATAGATAATATCTAAAACTTTTTTCTGTTTTTCGGTAATTTGCGAATTCATATATAATTATAATATATGACTATTTGGTCATGTAAAGCCCAATCCTGTGGATAACTCAAGTTCGCTGAAAGAGGAAAAAACTACTCCATCTCGCCGTTTACCGCCGAAATATAATCGCAATAATCGCAATTATCGCCGGATTCGGGAATTTTATCGCCGTTTAGGCATTTATGCGCTTCCAAAACAACATTTTCTATCCAAGAATCATCGCCTTCATAAGCAATAAGCGTGATGTCAAATTCAAGTTTGGCGTCAAAAGCTTTTTTATCAGTGATGCCGTTGCAATAAACAAAATATCCTGTGTCGGAAACTTTAAATCCGTTTTTGCGCAAAAGCCACTGATAAATTTCCATCTGCCTTTTATAGCCGTCCTGCCAGGCCTTGTCCAACGCTTCTATTTTTTCATTTTTGCTCGTCGCTTTATAATCAACAACAATGTATTCCCCTTTTGAATTCTGCCATAAGTCGTCAATCGCGCCGGTAATCAATAAATTGGTCGGCTCGTGAAAATATTGCACGCCAGTAAAATTATGCCTCCACAAATCAAGATTTTTATGGGCAACCGGAACGGCATCTACTCCGTATTTTTCAATCAACGGATGTTTTTGGTTTTTCGCCCGATGAATATCAAATTCTTTTTTAAGCAAAGTATCCACAGCGCTGTTTAAACTAAAAGGATAGCCGGGCGGACGACCCACGCCCAACCGGCGATCCAGATAAAAACACCGCGGGCATTCCAAAAACATTTCCAGTTTTGAACGGCTAAGTTTAAACGGTTCGTTTGAATCCGGTTCGTAAAACCCTTTTGTTCTTTTAGAATTGTAATATTCGGACATTGAGATGAATTATACATTTAAAGTATGCTAAAATCCATATAGTATTCGTTTATCATATATATTGAAAAATATTTATTGAAACAACAACAATTATAAAACTATTTCTTCGACCCGCTCACGGACAAGACTTCAGAAAATTGTTTTGAAGAACATCCCGCAGCCTCGACGGGCTTGGTCTGAGTAAAGCGAAGCCGTCGAGGCGAGGGCGAAGAAAATTTTGCCGCTGGAGCAAAATTATTCTGCTTCTGAGAAATAATTTTCTGAAATCTTATCCTGCGCTTCCGTTTAGGTTTCAGAAATAGTTTTATAATTGTTGTTTCTAGAAAATATATGGAAAAAATTATTTATCCCATAAGAATAAACCGCTATTTGGCGCTGAAAAATTATTGCAGCCGCCGGCAAGCCGACAATTTTATAAAACAAAAACAAATTAAAATTAACGGCAAAATTGCCAAACTCGGCGACAAGGTTTACGAAAAAGACGAAGTTAAATTAAGGGCCCAAGCCAAAAATTCGCAAAAACAGCGCGTCTATTTGGCGTATAACAAGCCAGTCGGCATAGAAACCCACGCCTCAACAAAAGGACAGAAAGACATTAAAGAAATTTTAAAATTCAAAACTCGCCTTTTCCCGATTGGACGGCTGGATAAAAATTCCCACGGATTGATAATTTTAACCAATGACGGTCGCATCACGGATAAACTGCTTAATCCGAAATACGAACATGAAAAAGAATACCTTGTGGAAGTTGACCGCCCCCTGTCAACGAATTTCATAAAACGCATAAGTTCGGGCATTCGGCTTGAAGATTTTTACACAAAAAAATGTTTTGCCGAACAAACCGGAAAAAAATCTTTTCGGATTATTTTAACCGAAGGCAAAAAACGGCAAATCAGAAGAATGTGCGAAGCGCTTAAATATAATGTTTTGGATTTAAAAAGAATACGGATTATGAATATAAAACTTTATGATTTAAAGCCCGGCCAATACAGAGAAATCCAAGGAGAAGAATTAAAGGAATTGACAAAATTATAATTATTTAATATAATGGAATAGTGTTATTTAGACACAAGAAATATAGTCGAATTTCTGGATAAAAAAATAAATATATGAACGGAACTATAAAAACACTCGTTAAGGAAAGAGGATTTGGATTTATTACTCGCGAAGGCGAAGCAAAAGATCTTTTCTTTCATTCTAACGAATTGAACGGAATGACATTTGACGAACTTAAAGAAGGCGATGCCGTTACCTTTGAAGTCGTTGATGGCGATAAGGGCCCGAGCGCTAAAAACGTATCGCGCGCTTAAACGCTAAAATTAAAAACTGTCCCGCCATTGGCGGGACAGTTTTTTTATACAGAGTTTTTTTATACGGAATCCGGATTTAACCTACTATAAATCTCACCCGTGAGCCTTCTGATTAATTCACGCTTTTTCCAAAACGAATTACTCTCTGAAACATCTTTATTTTTAATTTTTTTCAATTCTAAAATCACCGTATATCTCGTATGCCCT
>JBBTVF010000009.1:0-3135 GCA_038063335.1 Patescibacteria group bacterium | reverse complement strand
ATTTCGTTGATTTTTTTATCGTGAAAACCGACCAAATTGCAGCATCCGATGTTTAGGGCGGCGGCTGTGAGCGCTAGATTTTGCGCCAAATGGCCGGCTTCCATTAAAACAATGCGATAGCCGCGGTCTTTATATTTTATAAAATTTCTGTCCCAAACCGCAGTAATAATGAAGATAACCGCCGCGTCTCTTGACCATGGGTAAAGAAGCGCAGGCAATAATTCATCAAGCCATTGTTTATCGCCGATGTTTTCCAATAAATGCTCTTTGGTATTGTAATGGTAAATTCCCGCGTTGACCCCGCTTATTCTTTGAATTCCCAGATAAATTTCCAGGGGATAACGGGCGCCACCGGAAGGATAAAATCTTCTGACAAGTTCCGGATTGGCGTTATCGGATTTAACTCCGGCGGAAAAATAGAGCAAGGTGGAAAGTTGGCTTATGGTTAATTCTTTATTAATATTAAATTCTCTTGTTGAGTGTCGATTTTTCAGAATATCTTCTAATTTTCCCAGATTTGGGAAATTTTTTGGCAGTTTAATTTTTGGCATTCGCGAATATTCTTTATAAAGTATTTCTTTCCATTCTTTTGGCCAATATTGCGGATTGTTTGGTAAAGAACCGATTGAAAAATCAAAATCGGTTTGTTTATGGAATAATTTTGAAAATATGCCGAACATAAGTTTATGGAAATGGATGCGGTATTTGGTTTAATATTTTCGCCGGTTGGTAGCCAAGCTTTAGTGGAACTTCTTTCAATCTTTTACCTCCTAAATAAGGGATTGATTCTTCAAGATGCAATGGTTGCAATTCGGGGATTATAACTTGCGTTGACCTTATATTTATTTTTTTAACGATATTTTTAGGGGTTAATTCAATATAGCTTGCTTCATAATTTTTTTGTTTAAGTTTATTAATTAAAAATTTTAATTTATTTTTATAATAATTTTTCATTTTTTTATTCACATACATATTTTTTTCAATATCAATTTTTAAATATTCTCCTTTTAAAAAGAAATTGATCTTATGTAAATTTTCTTTTTTAGCCCAGTAAAGCACTCTTCCTTCGCGATTTATATTATTAAAATCAATTTCACTATTAAATTTATTTTTCATGGAATTTCTTACTCCAAGAGCTTCGGATATGGACGATAAAAGACAATTTTTAAAATTAAAATTAGCGCTGGCTCCTACGCTTAGAGCTGGTCCTAAACCGCTGCGGTCTATAATTAATGCGGCAATAATATGGACTTCGGAAAAATCAGTTGGCAATTTAAGAGCGTAAATTTCCAAATTGTATCTTTTAAAATTTTTAACGATTTTAGCGATTTCTTCGTCTTGAGCGGACAAATATTCCAAATCAATGAGCGGAGGAGATAGTTTATTAAGATAACTAATCATAAAAGCGTCTCTTTCAATCACTTCCAAAATTCCTTTTACGATAGCTTCTTCTAATGATTGTCCAGCAGCTAATCCAGTTGTAATACACCATCTAAGCATTGGTTCTGTTTTTGGTTCTATTTTCGACGCATTTTTTTCAGGATATAAAAGATTTTTTTTAACATAAAGGGAACTTATTAATTGTATTGGACAAAAAATTTTCTTTTTTTGCGTTAAAGAATAAATTTTAGTCCAATTAAAAATTGTATTTTCATTAAATTTTAAGAATGGAATGTTATTTTTTTGTTCTTCTGTAAAGCCGGCTAGAGAAAAAATATTCAAGGATATGTTTTTCATATCTTTATATGGCGCTTTGATTTTATTTTTAAAGAAATGGTCGGAATTATACCAAAAATATCTTTCAATCACTTCGCCTAAACTTTTCCAAATGGCGTTTTCCTCGTTTAATAAATCAATGCCATTGCCATTTCCGTAAGGGCTGCTTGAAGATATCGTGTAAAAATTATAAGCGAATAATTCATCTGGATAAGATTGCCCTTTGATTATGGTTTTTATAATATTCAATTCTTGGCATTTATTGCTGAAATTTATTAGTTTGAAAATTTCAGGATTTATTTTGTTTATTTTTTGAAGATAAAGAGGAATTTTAATTAATAATTGAGAGCCAAAATATTTCTCTAAAAATTTTAAAATACCCCTTATTATTTTTATTTTAAAGGTTTTTTTATGAGAATTATTTAAGAAACTCAGTGGCGAATCGGTTATTTCTAACTTCATATTTGAATTATATATTAAAATTTCTAAAAAAATAAAGGGGCGATGTTTTGCCTCCTTTATGATGGTTAATCTTGTTAATCTTTTTTGTGCATTATGCCAAAAATTGTGCGTTGTTTAAAACTATATGTCACCTCGATTTTTTTAGGATTTATTATTGTGACCGTAAATTCTTGGCCACTTTTGCCATAAAATTTTAGTCTCACATTTCCTTCCCTTAAAATGGTAGCTGTGCAAAAAATATATCCTTTTTGAGTATAATCATTTTCTCCCCAGGCGTAAATAATTTCCGCTCTTTTTGAATCTATGTATTTTACAATAAGGACGGCATTAACTCCTCTTTGCCACCATCCTTCCCATTTGCCGGAGAAAGCCGCTAATTCGGGCGGAACATCCGATCCCGGAGGTATGATATTGATTATTTGCGGAAGGGGCACATTGGCGCTTCCGGTGGCGCAAGCTGTTACGGCAAATGCCAATAAAACTATCAAAAAACCTATCTTTACCGTCTTTTTCATTTCCTTATTCTCCTTTTAAAGTGCTTTTTAAGCCAAAGGCTTAATTATTGTAATGTAAGCAGAAAAATCGGTTTTTGTCAATATGTGAGTTATCCACAGGCAGGGTATTGCGTAAACGGGGGGGGGGGTAAAATAAATAAATAATATGGCAATCATTAAAAAACCAATTAAGAAAACATTATTTTATTTATCTTCTGTGTTTGGATTGATTTTTTCTTTGGCAGTAGGATTGTTTTTTAGAAATTCTGAACATAATTTATCCGAATTGGAAAATAAGGCGAAAAATTTATTTAACATTGATTTAATTAACAAGGCAAAAGCGGATATTCCGGGAAAAGAAGGTTGTATCGGCGGTTGCGCTAGTGCCGGCGGCGGTTATGTTGGTGGTGATAGTGGTGGTGATAGTGGTGGTGGTGGTGATGGTGGTGGTTGTGGTTGTGGT
>JBBTVF010000008.1:0-1151 GCA_038063335.1 Patescibacteria group bacterium | reverse complement strand
CTTTTAGTTTTTTCAGCCAGCATAAATCCGCCGCAAGCCGGAATTTCCACGCTCCGGCTGGTTATTTCATCTCTATTAATCTTTCTTAAAAAACAAAGATTTATTTTCGTGGCGTTTATCGCCTTCGCGTAATTTTCCTTATAAAGATGCTCGTTTTTTACCATAAGATTGGGGTGTTTACCTACCCAAGAGCCCCAACCATTGCCCCAAACCGCAATTTTAATCCCCCGTTTAGCCAAATCAAGCATTCGCATTGCGCGATCTTCTTCAAAGGCTCCTATACAACTCACATCACAATTAAACCGTTTTTTTTCTTCTTCAGAAAGCACCATTGGACGATGAATATTTTCATCATAAGCGTCTAAAAAAAGTTCCGTTCTTTTTGCTCCTAATGATTTTAATTCGGCAAGATTATAAATTTTAGTCGTAAAAACAATATCATAATAAGACAAACCCCAATCATAAAATAAAGTCCTATTGTGCTTTGCAAACATATCATCTTCGGCGCATGATATAAGTTTTACAGAAGGGGAGATTTTTTTAATGAATTTTAATGTTGCCGGCCGGATAGTCGCTCCTTTTTCAATCCAAACAATATCAAATTTACCGCTCTTTAATTCCTTCCTTATTTTCTTGTTCGCGCCGGTAATATCGGCGGGCATTCTTAATTTCCAGGTAATTTTTTCCAGCAAATTGAAATCAATAGTAGGTCTCCAGGGGACAGGCACTGTAGAAATACCTCTCAATGAATAGCCCAGGCCCATAAATGTCCTATAGCGCTGCAAAGTCCTCCCATATTCATTTAAGTCTCCGACAAATAAAATCCTTTTCTCCATTATCTTTTATATCCCACAGCAATAATATTCTGGGTTAAAATCTTATCCGCCCCTCCGGTTTCAACCAAAAGAATGAATTGTAATATTATTTTTATAAAATTCCATAAAATAAGTCTAAAAAAAGATTTAATCCCAAACATTATAGGTCTGGTTTCATAAAAATGCGCATCAAAAAAATTGCTAATTAACATCACCTGCCTCAGACTGTTTTCCGTAAAACTTATTTCGTGAGTAAAATCATGATACCGATAGCGACCGCCAAAAATACTGGCTCCGTTTGGCGTTTGGATAATAAGCGTTCCTCCTTTTTTCAGA
>JBBTVF010000007.1:0-17076 GCA_038063335.1 Patescibacteria group bacterium | reverse complement strand
CATCCCCAATATCATCAAAAAGCAAAAGTTGAATGCGTTTGCGGCGCCCATTTTACCGTCGGTTCCACAAAACCGGAAATCAAAGTTGAAATTTGCGGCAATTGCCATCCTTTTTATACCGGCAAAGAAAAACTCATTGATACTATGGGAAGAATTGAAAGATTTAAGGCAAGAAGCGCGAAGAAAAAAGAAATTATTCCTAAAAAACTAAAGAAAATTACAGAAAAAAAATCTCGCAGCCTATAATTAATGAAAAATATTTTAATCGTTGACGACAATAAAGATTTAGCGGAAATTTATTGCACTTGTCTGATAACTGAAGGTTTTAATGTCGCTATTGCCCATAACTCCGAAAAAGCGCTGGAGCAAATACAAAAATCAAAACCTGATTTGATTCTTTTAGATATAATAATGCCGGGGCTTAAAGGACCTGAATTATTTACAAAACTCAAAGAAAATCCCGAAACTAAAAATATTAAAATAATATTTATGACGGCTTATGCCAGTATTGCCACTCCTTGGGGTGAAATGGCCACAGAAAAAAATATTAAAAAGCTCGGTGCCGATGGATTTTTAAGAAAAGAAATGCCGCTTGAAAATTTCATTAACACCATTAAACAATTAATGGAAGAGAAACTGTAAATTTTGAACCGCCTTTTTCCTCATCGCTCTCTGTCCGAATTTCTCCCTTATGGTCTTCAACAATTTTCTTACTAATATAAAGCCCCAAGCCGGAGCCAATAATGCGCTCATCCTCAATCTGACGAGAAAATTTTTTAAAAACATTTTCTATAAATTTTTTTGTTATTCCGCGCCCGGAATCGCTTATCGCTATTAGAACACTTCGTTCTTTGCGATTTGCGCTTATTTCAACTTTTATCCATCCCTTTTCAGTATATTTAATGGCATTGTCAATCAAATTTTTAAAAACTTGCGAAAGTTTATAATTATCCCCTTCTACAATCATATTTTCGGGGGCAGGAATAAAAATCAATTCCAACCCTTTATTTTTGGCCAAAAATTTAAAATCATCAATAATTTCTTTAAGAAATTTATTCATTTCAATCTTATTAAAATCATAGCTCATTTTGCCTTCTTCTATATGATGAAGGTCTAAAAGATTATTTAACAGATTAATCAATTTTTCGGCCACCGAATTGATTTTCATAAAAATTTCGTTTTTTTTCGATTGAACGCCAATAATGCCCAAAGAAGTATACCCCTTAATGGCAACTAAAGGATTTCTTATTTGGTGCGCGACAACTGACAGCAATTCAGATTTATACACGCTCAACTTTTCAATCTGTTCCCTTTGCGCCACTTCTTTTATAACGCTTCTTATCAACAAAATACCGGCAATGACCATAAAAATTAACGACCCTCCGGTAAGCAAATATTCGCGAAACGAATCCTGCATAATAAAATTAATCAAGCTTACTACCCAAATAATAAAAACCAAAAATTGAGTAGCTATGATTTTTATATTTAAAAAATGATATTTAAAAATAGCCATTGCCGTTAAACCGACCCAAATAAATGAAGCATAGGCAGTGATGTCGTAATAAGGAGATTCTCCGATAATAAGGGGAATAATCGCCGTAGTGATAATTCCGGTTATAAAAAAAATTGCCACGCCTAAAATAAAATATTGTAATTGCAATTTTTTAAAACCGTCGCTTTTAAAATATTCTTTTAAAAGATTGATTAAAATTAACGCGATGCAAACCGAAATATATAATCTTCCCAAGAAATCCAATTTACCCGCCAAACTTGAAATATTCGGATATTTAAGATACACGAAGTTAACAATAAGATTTGTGGTTAAAGCAAAATAACTTATTATTGCGGCTCCCAAATACAATAAAAACGCTTTTACTTTGAGATATTTAAAATTCTGAACAAAATAATAAGTGAAAATTATAAAAGACGGCAATACTAAAACACCAAGCCAAGTTGTTCTGTACCAATAAACCGACATTATTGAATCAGCGTTCCAAAAAAAATAAGTTCCTCCGCAAAAAAAAGCGTAAAGAGCCGTGAAAAAAGCGGAAAAACCGAGCCAAACCTTAACTTTATCTTTTTCAGCCCTTTGCCAAATAATCAAAGATAAAATCAAAAGAAAAAAAGCTATAACAAATAAAGAAATCCCTCTTAATTTTAAAATATCCATTATATTAAATTTTACATTCTTTATTGAAAAATAAAAGAGGCTTGTTCCAAATAATAAGGAACAAGCCCTACGTCAACTTTTTGATAATTATTTTTCTGTCATCAGCATTCCAAGCCGCGCAACACGGAATGCCTCCATTATAAACCCGGGTAAACTGAGGAAAAGCGCTTGCTTCTACGCCAACAACATGAAAACAATCGCAATTTAAAGATTTTATCTCGCTTATAACCTCTGAAGACGGACCGGGATATGCTTCATTAAGAATAATATCCCCTTCCCGCAAGGCATCCAAATAAAATCCGATTGTATTATGCCTTGCCACATTGATTATTATTTTTCTTGTTTCTCTCTCTGGCCATTTATTGTCGCGTCCGGTTAAATCAACGACATAAATATCAGATTTCTGAACTAATTTTAATTTATCAACAACCATCTTCCCGATAAATCCCCTTCCTCCTAAAACTACGATTGGAATTTTTTCATCCAGTCCGTTTTTTTTCCTTACCAACTCAACCGCCTCAACAACGATTAAAGCGGTTAAATTCGCTTCCGGACTCTTATCTATTATCTTTCTCTTTGACAATAAACCGGGTAAAATTCCGGCAAACGTTTTTTCATCCGCGCGAACTAATCGGCGAATTTTTTCCATATGCCGAACAACTTCTTCCATTTTTTCTTTATTATCTTTTTTCAAAAATTCTTTTTCTTCTACCACAAAAATAGAAAACATTATTATAATTTTTCCATTTTGCCGCAGAAACCCTGACAGTCTAATTTCCCAGCTTCCCATTCTGAAAAAATATGCATACTCTTTCGCATATTCTCGATTGGCCGGATAGGATAAAAAAACCGATTTTATCCACCCTCTTCCGTTAAATTTTCCAACTAACCAAAAAAACCAATCGTAGTTAATTAAAAAATTTAATATTTCAAACAGCAATAAAAATCTTGAAAAACTATTTTCTTTCATTTATTCCTCCCCTTTTAAAATTGGAAATGAGCAGTGAGTTAGAAATTGTTTTTAATAAAATAATTTTATTTTTTATTTTAACTGTGTTATTATATAGCATAAATTAATATATGTCATCTAATAATTTTTTACCATGAATAAAATTATCTTAGAAATTAGAGCCGGAGCCGGCGGAGATGAAGCGACAATCTTTGCGGGAAATTTGGTGAGAATGTATCAAAAATATGCCGTTCAAAAAAGGTGGAAATTTTTTGAAATAGATTCCAATCAAACTTCGCTTGAAGGCTATAAAACATTTATTGGAAAAATCGAAGGCGAGAACGCTTACGAAATGTTGAAACAAGAATCGGGAACACACCGCATTCAAAGGATTCCCAAAACAGAAAAATCCGGACGCGTTCACACTTCGACCGCTACTGTCGCCATTCTACCGGAAATAGAAGCTAAGGAAGTTGAAATAAGTCAAAATGACTTGGAAGTCACTTTTTCCCGCGCCGGCGGACCGGGCGGTCAAAACGTAAATAAAGTTGAAACCGCCGTTAGAATTTTGCACAAGCCAAGCGGCATAATTGTTTCTTCGCGAACCGAACGCTCGCAACACGCCAACCGTGAAACCGCGATGTCAATTTTGCGCTCAAAACTTTATGAAATTCAACAACAAATTGAAGCCCAAAAATTGGGAATCAACCGCAAAGAACAAATTGGCACAGCCGACCGCTCGGAAAAAATCAGGACTTACAATTTTCCGGATGACCGCATCACCGACCATCGCTTCAATATTAAAATTCACAATATAGAAAAAGTTTTAGATGGAGATCTTGATATTCTTTTAAAGAAAATTATAAAAAAATAATTTTAAATTTTTATTTAACTGGAAATCGCTTCTATATCATCTTCAAATTTGACGGCGCGATCGGCAACGCGATAACCGTATCTGCCGACACTCATATAACTTCTATAATTTTTACCGGCGTAATATTTCGCCGCGGCGCAATTCTCCTGTGGAAATGAACTGTTATAAATCTGTTTACAGGAGACAAGACCGTCTTTAAGATAAAGCGCGGTGGCGGTAAAAGCGTCCAAATTATTAAATGGAGACGCCGGATTTCCGCCTGTAATCTCCCCAACTCTATTCTTATACAATTTCCAGGTTGTCGGCATAAATTGAGCCGGTCCCATAGCGCCTCCATAAGCGCCATCCGACGCAATCGGGCAAGAAACCGGAGTTGTATCGGGATTCATATTTAATTCTTCCATTATTTTTAGAAATGCCGGCTTTTGAGAATCGCTCATTACTGTTTTGCTGTTATTATTGCGAGGAGTATTATAATAACATTTGCCGAGATTTGAACCGATTACTCCGTTTACGGCCGACTCTTGAGTAAGAACGGCAAGCATGAAAGCGGCGCGCACGCCAGTCGCTTTTTCCGCCGCTTGAGCGATTTTTACGGCTTCGCCAAACGGTAATTCCCCTCCGCCAAGCATTCTAAATATTCTGTTTCTTATTTCAGCCGCGTTTTTCTTTGATTCAACGAGCAATTTTTGATATTCCGATTCTTTTCCTTTTGTAACTTTCAATAAACTATTTTTTTCCGTTTGAGTTTTTTGAACGCTTGATTTCTGGGCGTCCATATATTTTTTTAATTCTTCGGCATCAAGCTTTTCCAATGCCAATGATTCCTTGGCATCAACTAAATCCTGACGCAAATCAACAATCCTCCTTAAAACCATTTTTAAATTATCCTGAACCTCCATTAAGCCGTTTAAATTATTAAAAAAATCCGACAAGTTATCATTGGCTAAAAATATCTCCATCGTTCCCCTTTTTTCATTTTCATAAATATTTTGCAAAACATCCGCCAATGCTTTCTGATTAAAATCAATGTCTGTTTCGGTGGAATTTATTTTTGTTTGAGTAAATCTTATTTCATCATCAAGTTTTTTAATGCTGGTATTGGTCGCTTTTATTTTTACGTTGAGCTGGCTGATTTTCGCGTTTATTTTATTTATTTCCGACTGCAGATTGCCACCCTGTTTTTTCAACGTAGAAATGGTTGATTCATATTCATCAATCTCTTTTTCATACTTTTCCAGCTCCGCCTCAAGGACTTTTCTTTCCTCTTCTAGCGGATTTTGGGCAAAAGTTAAATTAACGGCCGCTGCCGCCAACATAACAGCAAGAAAAAACAATGAAAATTTAAAAAAGTTTTTCATAAAAATCTTACTTAATATTATTCAATAATAACTCAAAAAACTCCTCCCGCCAATAAGCAGTAGGTTTAAATAATTAATTGTTAATAATTCTAAAAGCTATAAGTTAACTAAGCTGCTTCTTTTTCTTTTTCTCGCGCTTCTTTCTTTTCTTCGGTTTCAACCTTCACGTCTTCAACGCTCACGGCCGCCACGACTTCCTCTTCCACCTTTGGTTCAACAACCGTCGCTATCACTGTTTCCATATTAATCAAAATTTTAACTCCTTTGCTGAAATTAAGGTCTTTAACTAAAATACTGTCTCCAATAACTGCTAATTTTCCCAAATCAACTTCAATATGATGAGGCAAATCAGCCGGCAACGCTTCAATTTCCAATTCGTGAATCGCTTTAATCAAAACTCCGCCTTCTTTTACGGCCGGAGATTCTCCGCCGAATAACAACGGAATATTCACGCGAATTTTCTCATCCATTTTTATGCCGTAAAAATCAATATGAGAAACCGCGCCAGTCAATGAATTTTTTTGAACATCATGAATCAAAGCGTTGATTTTTTTGCCATCCACGTTTAATTTTATAATCGCGCTCTCGCCGGCTTCCTTAAAAATTTTATTGAATTCTTTTACTAAAACGCTTAAATGCAGATTTTCCGCTTCGCGTCCGTAAAATTCAGCCGGAATAAAACCCTGCTTTCTAAGACCTTTTAATTGCTTGCCAAGTATTTCTCTTTTTTGAACAGTTAATTCCATTTTAGTATTCCATCCCGTGGCCGTGCGAAATTTCTTTTTCTTTCTTTTCCGGCAAATTGGTTATTGCCGCGCCGACCATAAGATAATTACTGGCAACCGAAATCGCGTTGATAAAAGCGGTTTTAACGACTTTGAGCGGGTCAATAATTCCCGCTTCTTTCAAATTTTCTATTTTATTACTGAAAGCGTTAAAACCCAGCCAAATATCCTCTTTTTGTTTTTTATTTTCCAATTCCTTAATAATCGCTCCTGTTGATTCACCGCTATTGCCGATAATCGCCGTAATGGGAGCTTGAAGAGTTTTATTTAAAATCGTTTCGGCAGCCAAAATAACCGGAGTTTCATCTTTTTTAATATTCATTCTTTTAACATAAACGTTAAATAAAGCAATGCCACCGCCCGGCACAATCCCTTCTTCCATTGCCGCTCGCGTCGCCGCCACCGCATCTTCAACGCGCTGTTTCAATTCTTTTTGAGCCGATTCCGTTGGAGCGCCGACTTTAATAATCGCCACGCCACCGGACAACTTGCCCAATCTTTCCTGTAATTTTTCTTTGTCAAATTCCGAATCTATGTGTTTAATTTGATTTTTAATCTGGCTAACTCTATTATTAATTTCTTTTTTATCGCCTTTCCCGCCGACTATGGTGCAATTATCTTTATTAGCCACCACGCGATGCGCATGCCCCAAATCCGAAAGCTCAACGTTTTCCATTTTCTTGCCCAAATCCTCGGAAATAAATTTCGCTCCGGTTACAACCGCGATATCTTCCAACATTTCTTTGCGCCTGTCGCCAAATCCCGGAGCTTTAACGGCTAAAACATTAAACACGCCGCGAAGCTTATTGACTACTAAAGTCGCAAGGGCTTCGCCTTCAACATCTTCTGCGATAATTATCAATTCTTTCTTTCCAGCTTGAACCAATTTTTCCAAAAGCGGAAGCAATTCGTTAATGGCGCCGATTTTTTTATCGGTCACTAAAATATAAGGGTCTTCCAAAACCGCTTCCATCCGTTCGGCATTCGTCATCATATACTGGGAAATATAACCGCGGTCAAATTGCAAACCCTCAACAATTTCATAAGAACTGCCGATGGTATTTGAATCTTCAACTGTGACAACGCCTTCTTTGCTGATTTTATCCATAACCGTTGAAATCAAACCGCCGATTTCCTCGTCTTTTGCCGAAAGCGTGGCAACTTCTTTGAGCTTTCGCGGCTCGTCAATTAATTCCTTTTGTTTTTCCAATTCCTTGATAACCGTCTCGCTCGCTTTTTTCAATTCCTCGGCTAATTGAATAACATTAAATCCTTTTTCACGGATTAAACGTTCGCCTTCGTCAATTATCGCCTGCGCCAACACCACCGAAGTGGTTGTTCCGTCTCCAACATTATCATTGGTTTTTTCCGCCGCTTGTTTGATAAAATCGGCGCCGAGATTCTCGTATTTTTCTTCAAACTCAAGCTCTCTGGCGACCGTTACGCCGTCAAAAGTCACCTGAGGAGCTCCATATCCTTTTTCTATAACCACCGCCCGGCCGCGCGGACCCAAAGTCATTTTTACCGCTTCCGCCAATTTATCTATTCCTTTTTTGAGCGCCATTCGCGCTTCTTCGTTAAATAAAAGTTGTTTAGCCATAAATTTGAGAAATTCTTGAATTTATTCAATAATTGCAAGTACATCATCCTCATCTCCGACTAGATATTTCTTGCCCTCTATTTCAACTTCATCGGGACCGTATTTTTTAAACAAAACAATATCGCCTATTTTCACGGACATCGGAATCCGCTCGCCGTTTTCCTTCATTTTTCCGGAGCCGACAAAAATAATTTTGCCCTTTACGGGTTTTTCTTTTTCAACGGTTTCTGGAAGAACAATGCCGGACTCCGTCTTTTTTTCTTCTTCAATCGGCTCAATAAAAATATGATTTGATAAAGGTTTTATATTCATTTAGCTTAATTATTATAAGAACGCGCGCTGTTTTGTCAACCCCATATAACAACTTAAATTTCACAATATCTGCCTGTTCGTAAAAAATATTTTTTGAAACCTAAGCGGGAGCGCAAAATAACTAAAAACAAACGAAGGCAGATTTGTCTTGAAGAACATCCCGCAGGCGCGCCAGCTTGGTTCCCGCCGAAGGCGGGATGGCGCACCGAGGGCGAAGAAAATTTTATCGCTGGAATAAAATTATTCTGCTTCTGAAAGGTAAATCTGTCTGAGCATCATTCCACTTCCACTTTCACTTTCGCGATATTGTCCGGAACTTTCTTGACCCAAAAAGGCCACAAAGAAACAGTCGCCCGCTCCACTCCGTTCAAAGAAAAAACAAAAACTTTTAATTCTGTTTCTTTTTTATCCAAAATTGAATTTTTAAATTGTTCAATGTCAATCGGCTGCCAGAACATCCCGCTATAATTGATTGAAAAATTAATTTTACCGGATTGAATTTCCGGACGAACGGTTCCGTATTCAAGCGAATATTCTTTCGCCTTAAAACCTTCCCCCAATTCTTTTTGAGCCAATCCGCCCATTAATCCCAGCAAATCCGGCTCTTTAAATCCCACCACCGTCAATTCCCCTTCCGCAAAAACAGAGAAATTGCCGTCTTGGTTGACTTCCTGATTAACATCTTCCTTAATAACGTTGAATTGCCGCCCTCCTTCAATTATTTTGAAATCCGCCGGTATTTGAGAAGAAATAAGAGCCGTTAAACTTTCTTCCAAAACGGATTCTGTTTTTTCTTTGGCTGTTTCTATTTCAGCGTCAGTCGGATAAGCCGTATCGCCGACAAAACCGCCGGACATCGAACTTTCGGACCTCGCGTAAAAACCTTCATACTTGGGTGTTCCCTTAAATCCGGGAATTGTGAATTTCGCGGGACCAATATTATATTCGTCTCCGGCTTTATCCGCCGTAACTTTAACCTTTATGCTTGCCGGAACAATTTTCCCGTTTTCAATTTTCGCCCCCGGAACAGTAATTTTATTTTCTATGCGAAAAATTTTTCCGTCCGGAGATTCAAAGCGCGTATTAGCGACTAATCCCTGCGTCTGCGAACCATAAGCGTTATAAATCGTAATTTCGCCACTTGCCTTTTTTTCAATATGGCCCTTTCCAGTCGCCGGATAAAAAAGGCTCGCATTCTTTTTTTCTGAAAAGAAATTCGCCGGAATTTGTTTATTCGCCAAATCTATATCTCCGGAATTTTTTGAAGCTGAAACGCTATTGTTAAAATTCCAAGCGGTTTTCTTGGCCGTAATTTTTATTTCCGCTTTTGGCAAAATTTCCAAAGCGGCATAAGTTCCGCCTGCAATTATTATCAAAATAAAAGCGATGGCAATATATTTGCCGAATTTTATTCCAGTTTTTGCCGGACTGATTTCATCTTTAAGAAAATCTTCGTCTTCCTCCGATTTTTCAACCGGTTTTACGGCTATTTCCGGAATTTCTTTTTCATCTTCTTCAATAACCGCGGCTTTTTTCTTTTTATAAAACCATTTTGAAAGAAATTCCTTCCCGACTTCTTGCGTTTTTTGTTCTATTTTTTCTTCCGCTTCTTCTATCTTTTCTTTCATCGGCTCTTCCTCGCCAACTGGCGGATTTAAACTTTCAAACTTTTGAACTTTTAAACTTTCATCTTGTTTTTTTTCACTAACCGGTTTAGGCCGATTTGAACTCGGCGCAATGTCAAAAACCTTAATTTTCTTTTCTTTATTGTTAGGCATTTTTATATTATAACTGAAAATTTAAAATTTTGAAACCTTTAAACTTTTTAAATTGCCCTAATCCTTCTGACTCCGGCGCTCACCGCCTCTTCTTTTAAAATTTTAAATTTTCCGATTTCGGAAGTATTTTTGATATGAGGACCGCCACAAAATTCCTTACTGATAATTTTTTCTTCCGAGCCGATAAAATACACCTTAACGACATCCGGATATTTCGCCTTGAAAAAACTTAACGCTCCAATTTTTTCGGCTTCCATTTTCGGCATTTCCCTGAAATAAACCGGCAAATTTTCCTGAATTTTTTCATTAACCAAATTTTCAACTTTTCCAATTTCTTCACTTGTCATTTTACGACTGAAAGAAAAATCAAAACGCATTCGTTCAGGGTTTATATCCGAACCCGTTTGCCTGACGTCTTTGCCTAAAATTTCCCGCAAAGCCCATTGTAATAAATGAGTGGCTGTGTGAAAACGGATAACTTTTCCCATTTCTTCATCGCTTCCGGCTTTTAATTCGTCCGTATCCAGAACCAAGCCGTGCCCGCCGAATTTTTTTTCCGCTCCGGCGCGAGAAATTTCCTGATGCTTTTGAAATTCATATTCAAAATCTTCTTTCAATAAATTTTTTATTATTTCCGCCGGCGCCAATTCTTTAATCAATTCATACGGCAAACCGAAAGTTTCATAAATATAAAAGGCTTCTTTGCCGTTAATTTCCTGATTTCGCGAAGATAATTTTTCAATTTCCTTAACGCCTTTCCCGATTACTTCCTGAAATTTCTGTTTTTCTTCTTCCATAACTTCCAAAATTGTTTTTATTTCTTTCAATTCCGGATAAATCGCGCCGAATTTATTTTTAATTATCTCAACGCTTTCGGGAAACAAATCCGCGTGAATGTCATATTTAATTTGAAAAGCCATAATCCGGCGAAGCAATCTTCGCAAAATATAGCCGGCTTCCTTATTTGAAGGTCTGATACCGTTGGCGATTAAAAAAACCGACGCGCGTAAATGGTCCGCCAAAATTCTGACTACTCTGTCGTGTTCCGATGAAGAAATTAATTCTCTCACTCTTGCCACAAGCGGTTGAAAAATATCCGTTTCAAAAACATCATCAACGCCCTGCATCATCGCCGTTAATCTTTCCAGCCCCATTCCGGTATCCACGCCCGGTGTTTTTGTTTTTACAAAACCTCCATTTTTCTCCTTATAATATTCGTTAAACACATTGTTCCAAATTTCCACGCCGTCAACATAAATTTCCGTGCACGGTCCGCAAGGTCCCTCTTCGCCGGTCGGACCCCAAAAATTATCAATGCGGCTTCCCAAAATAATTTTATCCTTTTGGATATTTAATTCTTTGTGCCAAATATTATAAGATTCCTCGTCAAACGGCGTGGCATCATCGCCCTTGAAAACCGAAACCGTTATCCTATTAACGCCTATCCCCAAAATTTCAGTGATAAATTCATAAGCCCAAAAAATTGACGATTTTTTAAAATAACCGCTGCTGTTAAAACTCTCGGGGCTATCCGAACCAACCGGAGCAAAAGAAAAATTTCCCAGCATTTCAAAAAAAGTAAGATGAGTTTTGTCTCCAATCTCCTCAATATCGCTAGTGCGGAAACATTTTTGTATTGAAACCGTTCGTTGAGAACCGAAATCGTTTAAAGCATTAAGCTCGCCGGTATAATATCTTTTAAATTGCTGCATTCCAGCGGTTGTTAAAAGAACCGACGAATCATCGGGAATTAAAGACGAAGAAGGGACAATCTTATGTCCCTTCTTTTCAAAAAAATCAAAGAATTTTTTGCGAATTTCTTCGAACGACATTTTAGTATTTTGGCATTAAGGGAATTTCCGGTATTGCCGGCCCAAAAATTGACTGAATATTAACTCCGCTTTTATCCGGATAAACGGGCTGAATCGGTTTTACAACGGACGGAATAGGCATTAAAGGTCCGGATGATGTCGCAACTCCCATATTCGGCTTATTTATTTCAATTATTTTAATCATCGGTTTAATCGCCTCAACCGATGGAATTAAAAATTTTTTAACTTCGGCGCCGACTGAATTAACCATACCGAACGCTTCTCCGATTTTTCCTTCGTTCAAAACTGTTTCCGCCCTAGACAACCGCAATTTTATTTCTTCCAGCAATTTTTGCCTTTTGGCTTTTAATTCTCCGTCATCTATCGTTATCACGGCATTCTCCGCCCGAACAATCAAACTTTTCACATATTCCATCATTCTTAAAACGTCTTCCTTTTTGATTTCTTGTTTTTCAATTTTGTTTTCCAAAATTTTTTCTCCAGCTTCCATTATTTTCCCCCTAATTTCCAAAGAACCGGTTTGATTTTTTATTTCTTCCAAAATTCTCACTCTTTGTTCCGCATTGCCCGGAATCATTTCAAGAAATCCCGGCTTAAAAATTTCCTGCTTTTGTAAAGTCGGCAAATTTTCTATCCTATCGCCGAATTCTTTCATCATATTTTCCTTCATCGCTTCTATTTCTTTTCTTTGTTCCGCTGGAATTTTATCACTAATGCGGTCAATTATTTCTATTCGTTTTAATTCATTAACGACTCCTTCAGGCCGAACTTTCAAAATTTTTTCAATTCTCTCGCGAAACATTTCCGAACTGTCAAATTTCTCGGGAATTTTCGCGACTGTTTCACTCACCCTTTCCTGAGCCGCTTCAATACGCTGTTTCAATTCATCATTATCCTCAAACTTGCTTTTCAATTCATCAAAAAGTTGCTGGTGCTTGATTGACTGGTCGGCCAATTTTTCAACCAATTTGTCGATATTGGGGTTTTGGCTGGTTTCTTTCAAATTCTCCAAACGATTTTTTAAACGTTCAACATTAGTTTGATAATTCGCAGTCGCTTTTAAAATAGCGTCAACACGTTCAGGATATATTTCTTCAACTTTCTTTATTTCCGCGGCTTGCTGATTGGCGATATCCAATTCTAATTCCGCTTTTTTAATCGGATTAACGGTAAAAATTCTTTTCATGTTCCGCATTATATTTTTAAAAAAATAAAACGGGCTGGTCGGCAAAATACCCGGATTCTCTATGCCTAAATCTTTAGCCGTAATTTCTTCTTGGGCAAAAACCGCCGGCATCATCGCTATCACCGTTAAAATTAACGCCACAAATAATATTTTTTTCATAATTTCTTATTTTTTAAACTGATAAACCTTACTTCGACCTTTGAGCTTTAATTTGACCTTTTTTATAATTATATAAAATTCTAAATCCAATATCAATACTCTTCTAAAGTATTGGCCTTATGGTGTTTTTTTATCTTTTCCAGCGTTTTTGACTCAATTTGGCGGATTCTTTCCCTAGTTACGCCAAATTTCTTGCCGACTTCTTCAAGCGTATGACTCACGCCGTCATCCAAACCAAAACGTAATTTTAAAATTTCCTGCTCGCGCGGAGACAAATCAATAAAAATATCGTCAAGTTTTTCGCGTAATAAAACTCTTGAAACAATTTGGGTTGAAGTCGGACTTTTTTCATCTTTAACAAGTTCGGACAAGGTTGAATCGTCATCGTCTTCCCCGATTGGCGCTTCTAAAGAAAGAACTTCCTGCGAGATTTTTTGAAGATGCCTGATTTTTTCAACCGATGTTTCCATCTCAATGGCAATTTCTTCGGCAAGGGGTTCACGATTTAATTCCTGCGCCAGTTTTCTTTTAATCTGAGTATATTTTGAAATCGTTTCAATCATATGCACCGGAATTCTTATGGTTCGCGACTGGTCGGCGAGTGCCCGGGTAATCGCCTGCCTTATCCACCAAGTGGCATAAGTGGAAAATTTAAACCCCCGGCGATAATCAAATTTTTCAACCGCCTTGGAAAGTCCAATATTACCTTCTTGCATCAAATCAAGAATGCTCAAATTCGGACTGCGATAAACATAACGCTTGGCGATTGAAGCAACCAACCGCAAATTCGCCTGAATTAATTGTTGCCTTGCCTCTTCGTCTCCTTTTTCCAAACGCTTTGCCAATTCTTTTTCTTTATTTCCGGTAAGAAGAGGGGTTTTCCCGATTTCTTTAAGATACATCTGAACCGCGTCCGGCAAACGAACTTCCGATTCTATTTCCGTCGCTTTTTCAAGTTCTTTGCGGCTTATTTCTTCCTTCTCTGAAATATCAATTAAATGGCCGGATTCAAGAATTTTAATGTTAGCGTTTTCAAGCCTGCCGTAAATTTCTTCTAAAAAACCGATGTCTTTTTCAATATTGGGGAAAGAATAAAGGATTTCCGAATCTATAACAAAACCGCGCGCCTTGCCACGCCTGATTAAATCATCGAGTTCGGATTCATTAAATTTGAATTTCTTTTTCGGCTTCGATAATTTTTTGGCGGATTTTTTCTTAGCGATCTTCTTTTTAATAACTTTCCTTTTAGCAACTTTCTTAAAAAATTTTTTATTCTTTTTGCCGACTTTAACAACCTTCTTTTTCTTTTTATTTTTATTTTTTAATTTTAATTTGTGATTTTTCATTTTAATTTTTAAATTTTAACTTATTAACTATGCATCAGCTTTGACATCTCGTCAAACTCATGCAAAAGCGCTTCTATTTTTTGTTCGTCTTTTTCATTTTCGGCTTCTTTTAAGGAATTAATCAATATTTGCCTTTTATCCCTTAGATATTCCAACTGCAACTGGCGAATTAATTCCTGAAATTCGCGGCTTATTTTTTCTTCGTCAATAATCTGAAAATCAAAAGAGGTTTTAAGGGAAATCGCGTTTAACAAATTAATATGCTGTTCTTCTTTTATTTCTGTTTTTTCAACAAAACTTCTGGCAATCACGGAATAAGTTTCCGGAAAATAATCGAGATGGCTTTTAATGTGCGGATGCAAATCTTCTTTTATGGTCAAAATTCCGATAATTTTCTGCGCAATAAGGTCTATTCTGGCCGTTGTTTGCAATAAATCTTTCTGTTCCTGCCGCGCCATTGGTTTAAAAATCGGATTTTGAAAATTGGGAATTATTTTCAATTGTTCCATCTCTTCCGCCAGCGCCTCTTCCTTAATTCTTGTTTTTAAAGAAAGTTCTCTGAGCCAGTGCTGTTTTTCAATCGGGCTCGCCAGAATTTTAATTTTCCCCAAAACAATTCTAATGTTGTTTTTCAAATCGCTTAATTTGGAATTTGTGATTTGTGACTTGGAATTTCCGCCGAGATAGCGGTCAAAATAAAATTCCATCGCCGGTTTGGCTTTTTCCGCCAATTTATTCAAAATTCCCGGCTTATGTTTTACCGCTTCAGCCGGGTCCTTGTAATCTTCAAGGATGAGCAATTTAACGCTAAAATCGCGATTCTGCGCCAAATCAATGCTTCGTTCCGCGGCTTTCAACCCTGCCTCGTCATTGTCAAAACAAAAAATTATCTGGTCCGTTAAGCGCTTTAAAGTTATTAAATGGTCAAAGGTTAGCGCGGTTCCGGAAGTTGCGGCAACATTTTTCATTCCGTCCTGCCAAGCCATCAAAAAATCCATTTGCCCTTCCACTAAAACAACTGTCTTTTTTTCTTTAATAAAATTCTTGCTCTTGTGAAATCCATAAAGGACTTTTGATTTGTTAAAAATGGGCGTTTCCGGACTATTGATATATTTGCCAAAATCGCCGGTGTCATATTGCGGCAAAATTCTTCCGGAAAAACCGATTATTTTACCGAAATGATTGTAAATCGGAAACATTATCCTGCCACGGAATCTGTCAATGTATCCGCCTCGCTCGCTTTTAAAATTTAAGCCAGCTCTTTCAATATCGCGCACGTCATAACCAATGTTAATTAAATGAACGGTTAAATCATCAAAACCCTGAGGCGCGAACCCGATTTCAAATTCTTCAATTGTTTCTTCTTTTAATCCGCGCGGCGTTAAATAATCATTCGCTTCCTTTGAAAGTTTCAATTGATTTTGAAAAAATTTTTTCGCGGAATCGTTGATATCGTATAAAATCCCGAATTGTTTCTGGTCCGCCGGAGAAAATTTTTTCAATTCAATACCCGCTTTTTCCGCCAAAAATTTTAAAGCCTCGTAAAATTCCAAATTGTCGTGCTTCATCACAAACTTAAAAATATCGCCGCCCTCGGCGCAAGCGCCGAAGCAATGCCAAGTCTGCCGGTCTGGCGACACTATAAAAGAAGGAGTTTTTTCCTTATGAAAAGGGCAACAAGCCCTAAAATTCTTGCCAGCCGGTTGAAGCTGAATATAAGACCTAATAAATTCAACAATATCCAATTTATCTTTAATTTCTTGAACGGGAGAAGTTATCATCAGCTATATTCTAACCGATTGGGAGAAAAAAGTAAAAAATAATTAAATATTATCAATTATCGAGGTTGAACCTCCATAGTTTATTTAGTATAATAATTTTATGAAAAAACCACAATTTGTTGAAAATGAAATTTATCATATTTATAATCGCGGCGTAGAAAAACGAAATATTTTTACGGAAGATAAGGATTATTTTAGATTTATCCATGATCTTTTTGAATTTAATGATGAAAATCCGGTATTAAATATGACTTACTATTTTAATCCTAAAACTATGGAGGTTGAACCTCAATATTTAAAAAAAGAAAGAAAGCCGAGAAAATTATTAGTTGAAATTTTAGCTTTTTGTTTAATGCCCAATCATTATCACTTGCTTTTAAGACAAAAATCAAAAAATGGAATTATAAAGTTTATGCAAAAACTGGGTACCGGATATACGATGTATTTTAATAAAAAAAATGGAAGAGTTGGCGGTTTATTCCAGGGAAGATTTAAGGCGGTTATCGTAAAAGATGAGGAGCATTTTATTCATCTTCCGTTTTATATTCACACCAATCCAATCTATGGAGGTTCAACCTCCTTAGATTTAAAAAAATACCGATGGAGTAGTTATTTAGATTATATCGGTAAAAGAAATTTTCCATCAATTACTTCCAGAAAATTTCTTTTAGAATTTTTTGGAGGGGAAAAAGAATATGAAAAAGCAACTAAACAATGGATTAAAGAAAGAGAGGAAAATTTAGAAAAAATTCGCGATATAATACTGGAAAATTAACTATGGAGGTTCAACCTCGATAATTTTATTTTCCTAGATTAATAACCCTTGAATTAAGTGTTGTTGAGCCGTCATGATAACATCTATAACTTTCTCCCTTTTTAACAACCGCCGTACATCCAGCTTGATTAACCGCCGGTAGAGCATTTTGTGAATATACAGCCATTC
>JBBTVF010000006.1:0-1132 GCA_038063335.1 Patescibacteria group bacterium | reverse complement strand
TGTGTATGCAAGCTCAAAGAATTAACATTACTCTACCCCAAAAAATTGCAAAGCAATTGCAAAGTTCTATTCCTCAAGGCCAAAGAAGCCATTTCATTGCCCGCGTTATTGAAGAAAATCTAGGAAATGAACAAAATAAAGTTAAACTGCTTAGGAAAAGCCTTGAAGCAAACTACGAATATGACAAAAAAATTGGAAAAGAGTGGAAAGCTACAGAGCTCGAAAGATGGCCCGATTAAGTAAAACCGAAAAATTGATAAAACGAGGCGAGGTTTGGACAGTTGATTTGCGTCCTGGGGCAGGTTGCGAACTTGCTAAAATAAGACCGGCATTAATAGTTTCCAATTATACGGTCAATGTCATTTCTCCTACAGCAATTATTATCCCTATTTCATCCCAAATTCCGCCATTCATTGGACCGGACAGAGTTTTCGTTTCTAAAAAAGACCTGGAACTTTCAAAAGATTCCGTTATCTTATGCGGTCAAATAAGATCGATAGACAAGGTCCGGCTGAAGAAAAAAATTGGGACTCTTCCCAAAACAAAACTTCATGACGTTGAAGAAGCTATAAGATTAATTCTTTCCCTATCCTAAGTTCAGTCATCTGTTCTCAGTTTTCCGTTTTCTGACTGCGGATTGCCAGTCTTTCGGTTCATCAGTTATACTAAATAAATCCTCCGATACCGGATCGGAAATCTCGAAAGGCTAATCCAAAATATGATGCTTCATATCTTCTAACGATTTTGCATAATCGGCTTGATCTAAAACAAATCTTTCATAGCCTCCTTCTGATTTAAAATTTTCCAAAATAAACTTAGATTCTGATAAATTGTCATTGTAATTGGATATATAGCTTGGATAAGAAGACCAAGCGTATTTTTTAAGATCGGTTGTCAAGTTAGACACAAGAGGGTTCAAATGAATGTATCTTGATAGATGTAAGAATTGATTATCGGAATCAACCAGAATATTCTTAAATCTTCCCTGAAACAATGGCCCTACTCTTCTATGCTTAATGTTTAAATAATGAACATAACTATTGGCTAAACGCTGCATAAACCAAGTGATTCCCCCGTCTTCCAACTGTTTTACTAAAAAATGGAAGTGATTTGGCATTAGAGAATAAGCAAG
>JBBTVF010000005.1:0-6617 GCA_038063335.1 Patescibacteria group bacterium | reverse complement strand
TAAATTCCGATACTATTTTCTTTTTTGGCGACTTTTTCGAATAATTTCACTTTCGCGCTCCGATAATTTTCAAAACCGCCGTGCCGTTCAATGTGTTCCGGCGATAAATTGGTAAAAACCGCAATATTATAATCAATAAAACAATGGCGATACTGTAAAATTCCCTCTGACGAAGTCTCAATCACCGCGTATTCGCAATTTTCTTTAACCATTTGCCTAAGCAATTTTTGCAATTGAAATCTGCCAAGCATTGTTTGTTTAGATTCGTTTTTCCATTCGTAATCGCCTATTCTAAAATTCACGGTAGTCGCCATTCCTGTTTTATGGCCACTGAAATTTAAAATTTGGGCGATTAAATTACAGGTCGTTGTCTTGCCTTTTGTTCCCGTAACGCCGATGACTTTCATTTTCCGAGACGGAAAACCGTAAAAAAGCGCTGCTATAAAAGCCATTTTAAAATGATAAACCGGCTGCCCAAAACGATATAGCCATTTCGGAATAATATATTTTTCAAAAAATCTTAAAATTTTTTCCATATTATAAATAGTCTTCCGGATTTATTATCACGCCGATTGGCACTAATCCGGCAGCCGGCGGGATAGACTTCATTTGAATGCTCGGCGCCCAATAAACACCGAGGTGAAGATGCGGACCGGTAGAATAGCCCGTATTGCCGGAATAGCCGATTAAATCGCCTCTTTTTACGCTATTGCCTTCACTAACGACATATTTTGAAAGATGGGCATAAAGAGTCGCCATATTATTATTATGTTTTATCAAAATATACTTGCCGTACTGATATTTGCGATAATAATTTTTATCATTATTATCAACTGCCTCAATTACGCCATCTTCCGCCGCGTAAACCGGCGTGCCCATAGGAGCGCCGATATCAAGGCCGTTATGCGGCTTTCCCCTATAAAGGCGAGAAATTTCTCCTTGATGTTGGGTAATACGGCCTATGCCTCCATCTTTAACAAGTTTTATGGGCCAAGCAAGAATACCCGGTCTTTTTGACGGTAAAAGACTCGGGTCGAAAGTCCGGCGAAGTTCATCTTCAAGCTCGCTGATTTCATCGGAAATCGCCAATTGCTGTTTTTCCAGTTCGCTTAATTGCTTTTGATAATTTTTTTCCTGATTTTTCGTTTGTTCCAAAAGAGATTGCTTTTCTTTTTTAATCTCATCGGCTATTGTTTTTTTATTTTTCAAGGTAAAATTTTCCGCTTCTCGCTCCTGTTTTTTATCGGTTGTTTTATCAAGCGCCACGGATAAATCATTTTTTGCCTCCGACAAATTATCTATTTCAAAAGAAAGATTGCTGTTTAAATCCGCTAATGTTTGAGCCTCAAAAATTCCGTCAGATAAAGTTTTATTTTTTAAAAAAGCGACGAGTGGAGATTCGTTTTCTTTTTGTTGAAGCTCGCGCAAAATTTCTATAATAGCTTCCCTTTTTTGAATAATTTGCTTTTCCGAATCGGAAATATTGTATTGAAGAGAATCTATTTCCAATTCCAACTTTTCAATATTCACTTCACTTGATTTAATCCCCAAGTCAATTTGTTTAAGCTGATTTTGGACGCTACTCACTTCTTTTTGAAGCGTCTTTTTTTCTCCCTGCACGGCTTCTAATTTTTGCTGATTTTCCTGAATTTGCTGGTTAATATTTTCAAGCTCTTTGGATTTCTGCTCTATTGAGTTTTTTAATTCTTCGGGGGCGGCGGCAAAAACCAAAAAAGTAGAAAGTAGAAAGTAGAAAGTAGAAAGTAGAATTATTAAATATCTCATTTTATTTAGATAAAAATTTCAGCGCCGTTTTTAATCGGTCTTCTATTTTTTTGATTTTTGAAGGGATATTTTTAATCGCTTCTTTGATTTCCGCTTGCTTATACCCCAGATTTTTCAAGGCTTTTTCAATATCAATATCCGTTTCCATTAACGCTACCTCATCGTCGCTTTTATAACGCTTAATTTTATCTTTTAATTCTAAAACAATTCGTTGGGCTTTTTTGTCGCCAATACCCGCGGCCCTTGTGAGTAAATCACTTCTGCCCTGTTTAATGGCGGCGAGCAAACTGTCAATTTTCGTTATGCCGAGAATTTTCAATCCGGCCTTCGGCCCCACGCCATCCGCGGAAAGCAAAAGTTCAAAAATTTCCAATTCTTTTTCCGTTAAAAATCCATAAAGCTCAATGCCGTCCTGTTTGACGCTCGTATAGCAAAACAGAAAAATTCGCTCATTGATTTTTGGCAATTTGCGCGCGGTTTCCGAAGAAACGAAAATTTTAAAACCAATGCCATTAACTTCAATAACAATAAAGCCTTGTTTCTTGACGATTAATTTTCCAAATAAAGAATAAATCATAAACAATAGTTAAAAGTTATAAAGTTGAAAGTTATAAAGTTAACTTTATAAACCTTATAACTTTATAAACTTTACGAACTTTTATATTGTATCTCAAAAACCATCATTTTTCAATAATTTGACATTTTTTGATATATTTATTATATTTTATTTAGCAACCGATAATTTTTATCGGCAAAAATGGGATTATGTCATTGACTAATAATCAAATGGGATCAATCGAACTGCCGGAAGAAATAACACTTTTTTGTCCTCAATGCGGAACACAAGTGGCAGATAAGGGACAATGCCTTGCAGAACTAGCGATGATTCCGGGCGAATCAAAAACCGGATTTATCGTAAAATTAATCGTTGATTGCAGAAACTGCGACTGTTACGGCAAGGAACCTGCAATATCTCTATAATTGTTATTTACTACGGGCGGAGCTTCATAGCTCCGCCCTTTTATTTTTAAATTATATTCTTGCTACTATCAATAGTAGCAAGAATAATACACAAGTTGACATTGGAATTTTTACCCTGTATTATGGACATTATATTAAATTTATCCACGCCTACGGCGGGATGCTCAAATTTATAATAAAATTTGACTTCGCCTACGGCTTGTAAATTTTAATAAATTTGGCATGCCTATAATCAAATCGGCTAAAAAAGCTCTTCGGCAGAATATTAAACGCCGAAAAGCAAACGTAAAAAGAAAAACTGAACTAAAATCGGTTATTAAGCAATTCAAGAAATTGGTTGCCGAAAAAAAGAAAGAAGAAGCGCAAAAGTACCTTTCTTCGGTTTATAAAAAACTGGACAAGTCCACGAAAGTGAATCTCATAAAAAAGAATAAGGCTTCAAGATTAAAATCACGACTGTCAAAATTAGTGAAATAAAAATCTCCCGCATTGCGGGAGATTTTTTTTATTTATTTATTCCTCTCAACGACAATCCTATTCTTCCGTCTTCAACACGAATAACTTTAACTTTTACTTTATCTCCCATTTTAACAACGTCTTCAACTTTTTTCACATAACCGTCTTTAAGCTCGGAAACATGCGCCATTCCATCTTTGCCGCCACCCAAATCAATAATCGCGCCGAAGTCCATAATTTTAACAACTTCTCCTTCAACAATCTCGCCGACTTCAAATTCGCGGGTTAAATCCTCAATCATTTTTTTAGCGGCATCGGTGTCTTTGTGATTTTTGCCGGTGATGAGCACCGTACCGTCTTGCTCAATGTCTATTTCCGCTCCAGTTTTTTCCGTAATGCCTTTAATGACTTTTCCAGCCGGACCGATAACCGCTCCGATTTTCTCCGGATCAATCATTACTTTAACAATTCTTGGGGCATTAGAAGAAAGTTCCGCTCTTGGCTCGGCAATAGCTTGCAACAACGTAGCCATCACCTGCTTGCGAGCCTGGGCAGATCTAACAAACGCGTCTTTTAACATTTGCGCGCTTAGGCCTTCCAGCTTGCAATCCAATTGTATGGCAGTAATGCCGTTTACAGTGCCGGTAACTTTAAAATCCATGCCGCCATAATGGTCTTCAATGCCTTGAATGTCTGTCAATAATTTATACTTATCATCTTTAACAACAATACCCATAGCAATACCGACAACAGGCGCTTTAATTGGCACGCCGGCATCCATCAACGCCAACGTGGAGGCGCAAGTAGAACCCATTGAAGTAGAACCGTTTGATGCCATTGATTCCGAGACAATTCTAATAGTGTAGGGAAAGATTTCTTTACCCGGTATAACCGCCTCTAACGCTCTTTCTGCCAGCGCGCCATGGCCGATTTCTCTCCTGCCGGGAGCACCCATCCGACCAGTTTCTCCCGTAGAGAATGGCGGGAAATTGTAATGATGCATAAATCTTTTTTCCATCTGAATCTCCATGCCCTCAATTAATTGAGCGTCTTTTGGTCCGCCGAGAGTTACAATAGAAAGCACGTGCGTGCCTCCTCTATAAAAGACTCCCGAGCCATGAGAAAGCGGCAATAATCCCGTGCTTGCAAACAATGGGCGAATCTCATCCAACTTTCTGCCGTCCGGTCTTTTCTCATTTTCTAAAATATTTTTTTGGATAACTTTTTTTACTTCATCCTCAAACAAGTCGTCGGCAAAATTTTTACTGACAGCGGGAAAAGTTTCTGTAAACAACTCCATCCATTTGTCTTTTAAGCCAAAACGCTCATCTTGATGCTTATTGTAAATAGTATCTTCCAGCACTGAAACAATTTCTTTCTCAAATAAATCAACCATTTCCTGGGGAATAATCTCTAATTTTATTTCCTGCTTCTTTTTACCGATTTCTTTAACAATAGATTCTTGAAACGTAATTATTTTGCCAATTTCTTCCACCGCTTTGTCTAAGGCATTGCTGGCCATCTCTTCTGTAATTTCCTTGCAACCGGCCTCCATCATATTAATGCTCCCTTTTTTGCCGGAAATAACGATATCTGATTTTGATTCCTTCTTTTCTTCATAAGTCGGATTAACGTTCATATCGCCATTAATGTGCGCAATTCTGACCGCGCCAACTGGTCCATTCCATGAAATATCGGAAATGCCAATCGCTATTGAAGCGGCAATAATTGCTGTTACGTCGGGATCATTTTGGGCATCCAAAGAAAGCGTGGTAACGGTAACCTGTACCTCATTTCTGATTCGAGAATCAAAAAGCGGACGAATAGTTCTGTCCACTAAT
Source organism: Patescibacteria group bacterium (assembly GCA_038063335.1). Classification (GTDB taxonomy): domain Bacteria; phylum Patescibacteriota; class Minisyncoccia; order UBA6257; family UBA9933; genus JAJYWO01. The sequence goes on along the minus strand of JBBTVF010000005.1, from coordinate 1,554 downwards.
CTGCCCGTCAAAACTGCTTCGTCAGATGGCCTGCCCTCTCGTTTCATAAAACGACCGCCTAAAATCATACCGACGGCATAAAATTTCTCCTGATACTCAACGGAGAGCGGAAAATAATCCAAACCCTCTTTTATTCTCTTACTCATTACAACTGTGGCAAAAACCACCGTGCCGCCATAACGAACTAACACCGATCCATTGGCTTGGTCAGCCAAATCGGATATTTCAACGGACAACTTTTTGCCGCCGAAATTAGTTTCATATTTTTTTATTTGCATAGTTTTTACTGTGCTGAGAAGCCCGAACTTTCGGATTTTAGAACACAAAAATGATTTTTCTGTTCTACTTATCCGCAAACTCGGAACCTTACGACACAGGATTAAATTATTTTTTTAATATTACTCTCGGCGTTCTGTCCAAATCAATGAAAAAATCCGCCGTTTCTTTAAGCTTGGCGGACGCGCTCCTACCAAATGCCGCCACCTCCACTTCCCTGCCCAATCCCCATTTTAAATATTCAACCAAGGGAATAAAATCTCCGTCTCCGGTCACTAAAATAACGGTGTCCAGGGAATTCGCCATTCTAATGGCATCAACCGCCATTCCCACGTCCCAGTCCGCTTTTTTCATTCCACCCGCGAAAATCTGAAGATCTTTCATTCTTAATTCAATACCTGCTTTTTCCAACGCTTCAAAAAAAGCCGCCTCTCCTCCGGGGGCGAGCCTCGCTCCTTCAGAGCGGGAAGCTTCGCCGGAAATGGCCGACTGCTCGCTTTTCACCACATAACCGATTGCTCTTATTAATTGACGGTTGGCAATAAGCGCTTTTATCAATTCCTTATAATTGACTCTGGCATGGTGAATATTCTTCGCCGAATGATAAAGATTTTGAATATCAATAAAAATCCCGACTCGTTGAGCTTTGTTTTGAATCATTACTTCTTAAGTCCAAGCTTTTTTACTAAGCTTGTATAACTTTTATTATCACTGCTTTCCAAATGAGAAAGAAATTTTTTTCTTTTGCCAACCATTTTTAAAAGCCCGTGGCGAGAATGATTGTCTTTGGCATTTTTCTTGAGATGGTCCGCCAATTCGTTAATTTGCTTGGTTAAAAGCGCAATTTGAATTTCAACGGAGCCTGTATCGGTTTCATGAAGCCCGTATTCTTTGGCAATATTTTGTTTTTGTCTGACGGTTAAGGCCATATATAAAGCTAAAAAGCCAATAAGCTTAAAAGCTGAAAAGTTTAAAATCTCTTATTCAGCTTGTCAGCCTTTTAATTTCTAAGCTTTTTGAAATTTATCATAAATAAAAATAAAAAACAAGGGCGTGCATTGTGAATAAAACTCTCTAAATCATTTTTGAATACTGTTGATAATTCTCTCTTACTATATTTTTCCAACTTGCCGTTTCATTTCTACCACCTAAATCTGTCTTGCTATACACTAAAAGAGCATAGACCGTAGATGTGTTTTTGTGAACGGCAATAATACATCTATTACCGGAAGAACGCCGTGATTCTTGTGTGCCATGAACACGGAATCCGGTTTTACA
>JBBTVF010000004.1:0-2826 GCA_038063335.1 Patescibacteria group bacterium | reverse complement strand
ATTTAGGTAAAATGTTTATTAAAAATCGTCTCAAATCTTATTTAACAGGGTGCTCAATGTTGTAGATAAATTTATTTCGCTCAACATTGGGTTTCGCTCATAAATTTATACAACATTGGCATGACTATTCTTATTAAAAACGTCCAACTTCTTGACGGTACGGGCAGGCCGGCGATAAAAGCCGATGTTTTGATAAAAAACGATAAAATTTCCGCCATCGGCAATTTTCCCAATTATAAAGCTGATGAAATTATTGACGCGATAGGCGCTTATTTGGCTCCGGGATTTATTGATATTAACAACGAAAGCGACCATTCTTTGGAAATTTTTTCTAATTTTTATCAAGAGGATATTTTAAAACAAGGAATAACTTCGGTTGTCGGCGGTCACGGAGGTTTTTCTTTGGCGCCGTTGATTTACGGTTCTTTGGAAGTGATTCGTCCATGGGCCGATATTAGAAAAATTAATGTTAATTGGCATACTTTGGCGGGATTTTTAAAGACTTTTAAAACAAGAAAACTTAGCGTGAATTTCGGCACTTTTCTGGGGCACACAACCGTTCGTTTTGACATTATTCACGACGCGCATAAATTAATTTTTCGCAATTTGACTTCAAATGAATCGGCGGTTTTAAATTTTATTATGAGGAAAAATTTAAAAGCCGGAGCTTTTGGAATTTCCGTTGGGCTTGATTATCCTTTAGTTTCCGAAACATCTTATTTTGAAATTAAAAAAATGGCGGAATTAGCCGCTAAAGCCGGCGCGCTTTTAAGTTATAATCTTAAAGATAATAAGGAAGGAATTATAGATTCCGTTAAAAAGGCGATTTTTTTGGCGAAAGAAACCGGAGTTAAAATTTTAATAAATAATTTTAAACCGTCTTTGGAAGCGTTTAATTTGATTGAAGAAAATTCCAGCAGCGCCGATATTTGTTTTTGCGCGAATCTTGATGATGATTATTTCGGCGAATCGGTTAAAATATTACAAAGCGATAAAGCTTTTATTTCTTCCGGCGGTTTCGAAAAATTTTTGAAATTAGTTGAAAAGGATAAAATTATGACAATTGAAGAAGCTATTAAAAAAATAACTTTTTTTCCGGCGGAGAAGCTTAAATTAAATAAAAGGGGAATTATTCGGGAAGGGTATTTTGCCGATTTGGTTATTTTCAGAAATGCGGAAATTTCAAATGTTATTATTAACGGCAAAATAGCGGTGAAAGAAGGGAAAATTCAAAATATTTTAGAAGGGAGAATATTAGTAAGCGGTAAATTTATATGAGAAAAGGACATCGGCCGGATTATATTTTCATCTCTTGTATTATTATATTGTCGGTTTTCGGTTTGGTGATTCTTTCCAGCGCTTCTTCGGATACGGGAAAAATAAAATTTAACGATACTTATTATTATCTTAAACACCAGATAATTTACGGATTAAGCTTGGGCATCGTCGGTTTTTTAATCGCTTCAAATTTTTATTATCAAAATTGGAAAAAAATCGCCGTTTACGCCTTGCTTGTCAATATCGCGCTTTTACTTTTAGTTTTTACGCCGTTGGGTTTTTCTCATAGTGGCGCGAGCCGTTGGTTGAGCATCGATTCTTTTTCATTTCAGCCGGCGGAGTTTTTAAAAATAACTTTTATCGTTTATCTTGCCGCTTGGTTAAGCAACAGGAAATCCGGCCGCCAAAAAAGTTTTTTAAAGGGTTTTGTGCCTTTTATCGCCATTTCCGGATTTATAGGCGCGTTGATTTTATTCCAGCCGGCAACAACAATCTTGATAATCGTTATGGTTTCGGCTTTAATTGTATATTTTGCGAGCGGATTGAAAATGTCGCATCTTTTTTTAATCGCGCTGTTGGGAATTCTCGCGTTTGTTTTCGTGATTTACGCGACCCCTTACCGTTATGAAAGAATTAAAAATTTTTTTATTGAAGATGAAGCCAATGATGCCACCAGTCGTTATCAAATAAATCGGGCGCAAGAGGCCATTGGGAGCGGAGGATTGTTCGGCGTCGGTTTCGGCAAATCAACCACGAAATTCAAATATCTTCCCGAGCCGATAGGCGATTCCATTTTTGCCGTAGTTGCGGAAGAATTGGGATTTGCGGGTTCATTGTTTTTAATTTCCGTTTTCATACTTTTTTTCATAAGAGGAATTTTAATAGCCAAGAAGGCGAGCGACCAATTCGGGAAACTGGCGGTGATGGGATTGGTTTCCGCGATTGCGATTCAAACATTTATTCATATCGGCGCCGTTTCCGGATTAATTCCCTTAACGGGCGTTCCTTTACCCTTTATCAGTTACGGCGGCACGGCTTTGGCGGTTTTTTTGACGATGAGCGGGATTATTGTTAATATAAGTAAACATTCATGAGAATTTTATTCACCGGCGGCGGAACCGGAGGACATATTTATCCGATTTTGGCGGTTGTTGAAGAACTGCAGGCTTTTGCCGCAAAAAGAAATATTAATATTGATTTGCAATATCTTGGCGCTCCCGGGAATTTTCGCAAGCTTTTTATTGCCAATGGCGTTTCGGTTTCAAAAATATTATCTGCCAAATTGCGGCGTTATTTTGATTTGCGCAATTTTTTTGATTTTATTTTATTTCCCATAAGCGTTATTCAGGCATTTTGGAAAGTTTTTTGGATTATGCCGGATGTTTTATTTTCTAAAGGTGGGCCGGGTTCGTTGCCAGTTGTTATTGCCTGTAAGTTTTATCAAATTCCGGTGGTTGTTCATGATTCCGATTCAACAATCGGTTTGGCTAATAAATTAGCTTTGTCTTTCGCGGACCGCATTGCCGTTTCTTTTATTTCAGCCGCCGA
>JBBTVF010000003.1:0-6456 GCA_038063335.1 Patescibacteria group bacterium | reverse complement strand
TTTAAAGCTCGATTAATCACAGAAATGGTGGCAAGAGAAAATCTGTATAATAACATTTACCAAGCAAAACAGATGACGATTGAAGGAAAAATGAAAAGAACAATTAAAACTGCTGCTCAGTATGTAGTGATGGGAAATTTTGCCGATAAAAATAACTTTCTCATCTGCAACCACACGACATCTAATTTGACGTGGTATCTGCAAACAAAAGCGGCAATTCTTCATAATCAGATTATTCCTTATTAAAAAACGGGATACGCGCTTAGCGTATCCCGTATTTTTTATAATAATTTTCTAATTAAAAATCTTAGTCAAATTAGTAAATGGATAAGTTTTTTAAAATAAGAAGCGATTTATGCTATAATTTCACTAAATTAAGTATATCTAGTAAGCCCTTGTCTTTTCTTTATGCGATAAAAAAGGTCGATTAAATTTAATGAAAATATAAATTTTAGATATGGAATTTGATTATACCGTTAACACAACCAAAGATTTTGATTCGGCCGTTGAGAGCGTTCAAAAAGAAACGCAAGATGCTGGCATGCGCGTTCTTTATGTCCACGATATGCAAAAGACGTTGGCAGAAAAAGGTTTTCAGCGAGACCCCTTTAAAATTATTGAGGTTTGCCATGCCAAATACGCTCACGAGTTTCTTAACGCGGACATAAAAATCGGCCTTTGCGAGCCGTGCAAGATTAATGTTTACATTAAAGACGGAATGACATTTATTTCCGCTATGCGGCCAATCGTTCTGCCGCAATTTTTCCCGCAAGCTGATTTAAAGAATATGCCGGCGGAAATGGATCAGATGCTTAGAGATATTGTGGACAAGGCGAAGTAGAGGAATGTTGGTTATTAAAAAAAGCGCAAATCGAAAGGTTCGCGCTTTTTTAGGTTACAATTTATTTTGTAATATTATGAGTTGGTTATAATTGATTTTATTTTTTTAAAACCATGATAAGTCTTGGTTCTCCGTCGTCGTAATAATTTTCTTTTCGATTTTTAACAATAAACCCAAATGATTTATATGGTTTTAGAGCAAAAACATTGTCAGGATGGACAACTAAATCTATTATTTTAAAATTTTTTAATTTATTCAATAATTTTTTTAAAGCTTGTTTTGCCAATCCTTGCCTTTGGAATTCTGGCTTGATGATTAAGCCAATTTGATATGCGCGGTTTTTATTTTTTATTTTATATGAGATACTACCGGCTATTTTATTGTCCCTTTTTATAAAATAAACAACATTATTATTTATACAATCTTTTATTTCTTCTCCCGTAAGATACGCGGAATAAGTTTTTAAGCTAGTTGCCGTTTTTTCAATATCTAACAAAGTTTGCGCGTCTTTAATTGTTACTCTTTGAAATTCTATTGGCATTTTTTATAAGAAAAAGCGGGTTATTTGAGTTTAATTTACTGCATTAAATTGACGGAGCTCAGCCGGATTATTTTTTAATGAAATTTAAAATAATATTTATTAATTCTTTTTCTTTTCCTTGAAAATCATGATCACAATCTTTAATCTGAAATATTTGTGTATTTTTATTTTTTTGTTTCATTAATTTTAATGCTTCTGTAATGGGGATTGCTGTATATTCTTCTTGATCGCCAATAACAACCAGTATTGGAACTTTAATTTTAGAATAGAAATCGAGTTTTTTAGTTTTAAACGGTAGAGATTCTAAAACTTTAGAATTGGGGCCGAGAAAATTTATGAATGAATCAGCACTTTTTGGCATAATGCCATCGCGTGATCCATAAGCATCTCTAGATAAAAATATATCTCCTTTGCCTTGTTTAATTAGATTTTCTGATTTCTTAAGTAATGATTTAATCTGTGGTAGGCGAGGATTTGTTTTTCCATCAAGTATGTGATGTGAGCCATATGAGTCAGCTGGTGCTAAAAGAATAATTGAAGATATTTTATTCGCAAATTTACCATTATTCATATAGTAAACAACTTTTTCTGTGCCTAGGCTATGTCCCGAAAGGATAATATTTTGATATCCTTCTTTTAAAATAAACTCTGTCCATGTATCTATGTCTATGAGGCAATCTTCAAATTTTTCTACGGCTGCGCCGGTTTCTTGATACGCATCGTATACTCCAGCTCCGCGATTATTAGTAGAAAGTAATGAAACGTCTTTATCGATAAATTTTCGCGCCAATAATTCAATGAAATAATTTTCATAGAAATTACTTGCAGTCCCATGGATGTTGACTAAAATGGTTTTGCTGTTTGGCGAACGTAAATACAGGCCATAAAGCAATTTATTATCAGATGTTTTAACTTGTATAATTGGATATTCCATTAATTTCGGCTTTTAATTATGTTTAGTTGGCTGATAGATTTAAATTTTCCACTAGACGCGGACAACTGATATTTATTTATCATTATTTATCAAGCGTTTAGCTCGGGGACTTGGACTCGAACCAAGATTGATGGCTTCAAAGGCCACTGTCCTGCCATTAGACGATCCCCGAGCTTAACGTTCGATATTTTGAATAAATTATTAGATTATCCAACAAAATTATGGTAATATCTTAACAAATGATTTTGGATAAATCCAATATTGAGAAAGAGCTTTCCGTGCCGAGGGAAGAAATCTCCATTATCAAGCTAGTGGATTCTTTGATTGAATACGCCTACAACTCCCGCGCTTCGGATATCCATCTTAACCCGACGGAAGGTAAGCTTTCGGCACGTTTGAGAATTGACGGAGTGATGCACGACGTTTTTATGTTTCCCAAAGAAATTCAGGAAGAAATTATCAGCAGAATTAAAGTGCTTTCGGGTTTACGCACTGATGAACATAAGACGGCTCAAGACGGCCGGTTTAAATTTTTCACAAAAGACGAAACAAAATTTGACGTGAGGATTTCCATTGTGCCGACTTATGTCGCGTCAATGGTGGTTGATCCGAATGGCGGAGCAAGCGCCGATACCAAATATCAGATTTTTCAGAACGCTACTACCGGTAGAATTACCGTGGGCGCTTCGCAGGCGAACGCCGAAACTTCCGACTCTCAGACGATTTCCGTAACCAGATAATTTAACGTTTAAAATTTAAAAACGCCCGAAAGGGCGTTTTTAAATTTATGAATTTATCTCGGGAACGTTGTCGGTTGCATCATTCCAGGACTGTAATAATATCCGTTGCTTCCGTAATAATTTTCCGGTTGCATCGTGCCGCGGTAATAATTTCCGCCCATCATCGGAGAATTATAATATCCGCCTCCGTAGTATCCTCCGGAAAAAATCATGTAATATTTTCCCACTTTAAAACCGCAAACGAAAACGATTATCAAAATAATCGCTCCCAAAACCCACCTAAGAATACAACCTTTCCAATTACCATTGCTGTAACTGCCGCAATGCCATAAATCAAATTCGTTTTTATTGTCTTTATCCATTTTATTTTTTGAATTTTAATTAAGCGACCTTTTTATTTCAAATTTTCAATTATTGCCACTTCCAGCGGCGCGATGGCGAACGGACTATATCGCATTTCCGTATAAGCGCGGATAAGGGATTTAAGCAAATTGATTATTTTTTGTTCGCTTGCCGGCGTATTGAGCATTTGACTGTGATTTTTAAGCAACTTTAATTCCGCGTCAGTTAATTCTTTTTTAAATTCCGTTTCCAGGACGGGTGAAAATTTTAAAGCCAGAACGCGCCGTAGATAATGGATTAAGTCTTTATTGAACTGGATAAGGTTATAACCGGCTTCATTAATTTGATTTAAATAACCCATCGCTTTTTCAAGATTGTTATTAATGAGAAATTCCGCCATTTCCGCGGTGCGGGAAAAACCGACGCGGCCCAAGATTTTTTCAACCGTTTCAAGGGAAATTTTTTCTTCCAACGAAGCGATTTGGTCAATTAGTGATTCAGCGTCCCGAAAACTTCCTTCGGCCGAAGCGGCTATTAGTTCAAGAGCATCGTCATCGGCTTTTATTTTTTCCGCTTTGCAGATTGATTTTAATTTTTCAACTATTTTCATAAGCGGCAATCTTCTAAAATGGAATCGTTGAGTGCGGGAAACGATTGTTGCCGGCATTTTTTCGGTTTCAGTCGTTGCCAGAATAAAAATGGCGTGAGCCGGCGGTTCTTCCAGGGTTTTCAATAGAGCGTTGAACGCTTCTTTCGTGAGTTGATGGCATTCGTCAATAATATAGACTTTATATTGGTAAGAAGTGGGGGAGAATTTTATCCCTTCTTTCAAGTTTCTGATTTCATCAATGCCGCGATTGGAAGCCGCGTCTATTTCTATGACATCCAACGCCCGGCCTTCGTCTATTTCGGCGCAGGGGCGGCATTTATTGCAGGGTTCGCCCAATGCTTTGAATTTTTTGTCATCGCGTCGTTTTTCGCAATTGGCGATTTTGGCGATTAAGCGGGCAGTGGTGGTTTTTCCGCTTCCGCGCGGGCCGTAAAAAAGATAAGCATGCGCCAGCTTGTCGTTAATGGCGGCATTTTTCAAAACTTCAACAATGGCTTCCTGTCCGAGTAAGTCCTCCAATTTTTTCGGCCGATATTTACGATAAATGGCGAGCATAGAATGAATTATATTGAAGAATGCAAAATTTGCAAATTAAAGAAATATCGGTTATTTTAGAATAGGATGCGCTATTTTGTTGGATTTTTATTTTTTTTAACGTTTTTAGCAGGCGTCTTTTTTATTTTATTTAAAAATAACACTTCCGAAATAAGCGCGAATGATTTGCCGTCCGTTCCCGAAGCGCGCGTTTTACCGATTGCCACAAGCTCGTTCATAATTATTAAAAATTCCGACGAAGACATTGAAAATCAAAAGCCTCTTATCAATCCGCCGTCGGAAATAAAAGCGGTTTATATAACAAGCTGGTCTGCAGGCAGTGAGAAAAAAACGGATTATTTGATTAGACTGATTAAAGACACGGAATTGAATGCCGTGGTAATTGATATTAAAGATTTTTCCGGATATGTGACTTATGATATAAAAAATTCAGACGTGGAAAAGTACGGAGCCAAGCAAATCAGGACGCCTAAAATAAATTATTTAATAAAGCGTTTTCATGACGAAGGAATTTATGTAATCGCGAGAATCACGGTTTTTCAAGATCCGATTTTAGCGAAGGCGCGGCCGGATTTGGCGATTCATAGCAAGGCAAGCGGGGGATTATGGCTTGACCATAAAAAATTGGCATGGATGGATCCGGCGGCGAAAGAGGTTTGGGATTATAATGTCGCTATTGGCGAAGACGCGCTAAACAGGGGATTTGACGAATTGAATTTTGATTATATTCGTTTTGCTTCGGACGGATTTATAGGCGATATGGGATTTCCTGTTTGGGATGAAGCGGTTCCGAAACAGGAAGTTATTAAAAATTTTTTCAAATATCTGCGCGAGCAATTTTTGGGAGCGAAAATTTCAGCCGATATTTTCGGGCAGGCGACTATTAATAATAATGATTTGGGAATCGGTCAGATAATAGAAGATGCTTACGCGTATTTTGATTACGTTTGCCCGATGATTTATCCTTCTCATTACGCGAAAATGTTTTTGGGCTATAAAAATCCCGCGAATTACCCGTATGAAGTGGTAAGATATTCAATGGATAACGCTTTGCAGAAAATTGGAAATTGGAAATTGGAAATTGAAAATTCTTTGGCGACAAATAAGTCGCCAAAGTTGCGTCCCTGGCTTCAGGATTTTGATTTGGGCGCGGATTATGACACGGAAAAAGTGAAAAAGCAAATTCAAGCGGTTTATGATTCTGCGTCGTCAACGCCGGAATTGATAAGCGGCTGGATGTTGTGGAACCCAAGCAATGTTTATACGCGCGAAGCATTAAAATAATATGTACGAATTAAAATTAGAACAATTTTCCGGGCCGATTGAAAAACTTTTGGAGCTGATTGAAGAGAAAAAAATGGAAATCACGGATTTGAATTTGGCGGAAGTGACGGCGGATTTTTTGAATTATTTGAAAAAAATTGAAATGGTTGAGCCGAGGATGTTGGCGGATTTTGTGGCGATTGCCGCGGCTTTGCTTTTAATAAAATCAAAAGCTATTTTGCCGGATTTGAAATTGAGTGAAGAAGAAGAGCGGGATATTAAAGATTTAGAAGGTCGCCTCAGGCGATACGCGGAATTCAAGCCGGCGGTTGTTTTGTTGAAAAAACTTTTCGAACAAAAAAAGTTTTCCATTTCTCGTCCGTTGCTTTATAATTCCGAACCAGTTTTTTATCCGGCGCCGAACGTGAGCGTGGAATCTTTAAAAAATGCCATCGCGGCGATTTTTTCTGAATTAAACAAATTGAATCTTGAATCGCAAACTATTGAGTCATCGTTGATTAAATTGGAAGAAAAAATAGAAGAAATAGCGAAAAAAATAGAACAAGGCATAGGAAATTTCAGCGAAATTATCAAGGCCAAATCCCGCGCGGAAATTATTGTATTGTTTCT
>JBBTVF010000002.1:0-1843 GCA_038063335.1 Patescibacteria group bacterium | reverse complement strand
CTTAGAAACAGAAACGCGTCATGGGGCGTACTGGTGATTAAAAAATAAAAATGAAATTATGAATGAAAAAATGGTAAAACTTGCAATGGGATACCTGACTCGAGGCTGGTCGGTACTTCCTTGTGGTAAAAATAAAATTCCTTTAATTCCATGGAAAATCTATCAAGAACGTTTTCCAACGGAGATTGAAATAAAAAGTTGGTTTATTAAATTTCCAGAAGCTCAAGTTGGAATTATTACGGGTCCAATTAGTAATTTACTTGTCGTTGATGTTGAGAAAGGAGGAGACACTTCTTTTCTTCCGCAAAATACAATGATAGTAAAGACAGGAGGTCAAGGATTTCATTACCTATTTTTGTTTGAAGAAGGATTTACAAATAAGGCAAGAATCAGACCTCTTACAGACCTAAGAGGTTCTGGAGGATTTATTGTAGCAGCTGGTTCTACCTCAGATAAAGGATCATACGAAATAATTAAAGATCTTCCGCTTCTTCCTTTCCCTAAGGAATTGTTTCCTGAAAAAGTTAACATTTTTCAACACCAAGAAATAGCAACAAGTAACACAACTATCCAGAATTACGAATTGGATTACCCCGGTTACGGCGAAGGACAAAGAAACGATCAAACAGCCAGATTTATTGGGAAAGTTTTAACAAAAGTTCATCCAAGCGATTGGGAAACCATAGCGTGGCCGATTGTTGAGTCAGCCAACACTCGCAACACCCCTCCGTTGGCCCAAAACGAGCTTAGGAGAACGTTTGAAAGCATTAAGGGCACAGAGAAGCGTAATTCACCCTACAGGTGGCTTAAAAACGATTCTGGGGGCGAATTTCCCGCTCCTCAGGGGTTTTCCGAACAACCTCAGGTATTAGGAGAACAAGGAGATGAAGTTAAACACATAGCCGAAGTAGCGGAAAGTCAAAAAATAGATATAACAGATGTTTATTCTCTCCAAATGCCAATTTTTGATGAAGTAATTAGGGGAGGTGTTATACCTGGGGACCTTGTTGTTGTGTCTGGCCAAACATCGCATGGAAAAAGTTCTTTGTGCCAAGATTGGACAATGTCTTTAATTCGCAGTGAAAAAAAGGTGAAAGTTCTCTGGTTTTCTTATGAGCTTATGGTTTCTGAAATTTGGAGGAAGTTTCAAGAAATGGGGGCGACAAAAGAAGATATGGTTTTTGCTCCAGCCAAACATTCAACTGGAAGTTTGGATTGGGTTGAAAAAAAGATTAAGGAAGCAAAAGAAAAATTTGGAATTAAAGCGGTTGTAATCGACCACCTTGGGTTTTTGCTTCCTAAAATTAAAAAAGGAATGTCGGAAAAATCAATGTCAAGTAATTATGCGACATATTTGACCCAAATTGTCAGGGAAATAAAGACAATGGCGTTGCAGGAAGAAATTATAGTTTTTCTTCCTGTTCACATGAAGAAAAAAGAACGCAGGTCAGATGGCGCCGATATTGAAGACTTAAAGGACAGCTCTGGCATTGGTCAAGAGGCAGATCTTGTTTTTTTAATTGAAAGAGAAAAAAATAACAATAAAGAGGCAGATTCATGTTTCACAGAATTAACAAAAATATATTTAGCAAAAAACAGAAGAACCGGTATTACAAAAATTGGAAGATTTACAATGATGAATGGAAGATTTGTTCAAGACACGTCTGATAAAGAATTTAAAGCGCTTACCGAGAAAAAGATTGAAGCGCCAAAGGTCGAAGAAAAAAAAGAACAAGTTCAGAAAGAAATACCAATTCCTTATTATAATCAAGATGTCTTCAAAAAAGATGAAGATGAAATAACAAAAAAAGACATTGATGTTTGGTATAATTTATAAAAAAAT
>JBBTVF010000001.1:0-1624 GCA_038063335.1 Patescibacteria group bacterium | reverse complement strand
TGACCTATTTTGGCTCTATTTTGCCTTTTCAGAAATCAAGACTATATATTGACGCTGTTAGGGGCGCGTCGCAAATCAGGTCGGTTCAGGATTTTAATAAATTATTCGGCAAAACTTTGGATTTTTATTCGCCAATCGGACACGGTGAAGTGGTTTACGCTTATTTGAATATTATAATCGGCGCCGTTCAAAACCAGCAAAATAAAGATATCGTGGAAATTCTGCTTAAAGAAGCGGATAAGCGAATGGAGCCGATGCTAAAAGAAGATAAAGGAAACGCCTTTTTCCAGAATTTATACAGCTATGCCTTGCTTTACGAATTGGCGGGCAATAAATTCAAAGATGGTAATTATTACCAAAAAGCCGCGGATATTTACGAAATCGCTTTGAGACATAGTCCCAACCGACCAATGTTGCTCTATGGCCTTTTTAGGTCTTATAATGCCTTGGGTAATGTTGAAAAAATCAAAGAAACAAGAGAAATTATGTTTAAATATTGGCCGGAAGACGAAAAATTAAAAACAATTATGCAATAAAATATGTGCGGAATTACCGGAATTTATAGTTTTAAAAGTAGAAATATAATCGAGTTTAAAAAAGCGGTTGAAAAAATGAACCAATCGCAATTTTATCGCGGTCCCGATGATGGCGGAATTTTTATTGACGAAAAAAATGGCGTTGCATTGGGTCATCGCCGGCTTTCTATTTTGGATTTGTCAAAAGCCGGTCATCAGCCGATGAAATTCGGCGAATCATGGATTACTTTTAACGGCGAAATTTATAATTTTTTGGAACTTAAAAAAGAGTTGGAAATTAAGAGTTATAAATTTAAAACCAAGACCGACACCGAGGTGATTTTGGCGCTTTACTCGGAATACGGCGAAAAATCTTTTGCGATGTTGCGCGGAATGTTCGCTTTCGGTCTTTGGGACGGGAAAAATCAAAAACTTTTTTTAGTCAAAGACAGATATGGCATCAAGCCTTTATATTATTATGCCGGTAATGGGAAATTAGTTTTTGCTTCAACAGTTAAGGCGTTGAAGAATAGCGGGATAGTGCCAATTAAAAAAAATCAGGAGGCTTTCATCGGTTTTTTATTATTTGGTTCAGTTCCTTTGCCATTCACGACTGTTAAAAACATTTTTGCTGTACCCTCCGGACATTATCTTGAAATAAATTCTAATAGTAGCCCCAAAATTATTAAGTATTATGATTTATTGGATGCTTTTCTAAAAAAATCAAACGATAATTTTGAAACGGCAAAAAATAAAATAAGGAATTTATTGGAAGAATCAATAAAATTGCACTTAATAAGCGACGCGCCGCTTGGTGTTTTTTTAAGCGGCGGACTGGATTCTTCAGCAATAGCGGCGATGTCTGCTTTAAATTATCAGCATAAATCAGATAAAATCAGCGCAAATCAGCGCTTGATAACATTATCAATTATTTTTGACGAAGAAGAATTTTCCGAACAAAAATATCAGCGGTTGGTTGTTGATAGGATAAAAAGCAATCATAAGGAAATTAAAATAATAAAAGAAGATTTTAAAAATGGTTTTGAGGAAATTTTTGAAGCAATGGACCAGCCTACAATAGACGGCGTGAATACTTATTTTGTGTCCCG